>CAJWSS010000007.1:0-24508 GCA_913045915.1 uncultured Alphaproteobacteria bacterium
TGTTGAAAGTCATCAAAATAGTGGGTCTTGTGCTGGGTTTGCTTCCTTTTGCTTTTGGCGCTTTGCCAGCCAGTGCCGACCCAAAGAAAATGTTGATTGAAAAAGATTGGGGCGCCTATCGTTATGATGATAGCGCTGGCCGGATGTGTTTTGTTAGTAGCGTGCCAACAGAAAGCAAAGGCAAATACGACCCGAATAACCGCGGTGAAACGCGGGTGTTTGTCTCGCATGGCCCGGATAAGGCCGAACGAAATGTCGTACAGATTGTCGCTGGCTATCGCTACAAGCCGCAGTCTGATGTCACGGTGACAATTGATGGAAATAAATTCACCTTGTTCACGATTGAAGACCGCGCGTATGCAAGCAGCGAGGAAGATGATTTACGGATGATTTCCGCCATGAAGCGCGGGTCAAACATGACCATTGTTGGCACATCTAGCCGTGGCACCAAAACCACTGACAAATATTCCCTGTCTGGGTTTACCAAAACCAAATCTGTTATTGATAAGACCTGCAAGTGAGCCTGCCCGCCCCCGATATGACGGCAACGCCAGCGTCTGGTCGGATCAATATACTCGGCCTGTCACGCGCGGCCTTGGAAGCCGAAGTTACCGCACTTGGTCTGCCGAAATTTCGTGCCAGACAGCTCTGGCGCTGGGTATGGCGGCACGGCCTGACCAGTTTTGATGAAATGAGCGATCTTGGCAAACCGGTTCGCGACCAATTTGCCGGATTATTCACTGCGGACCGGCCAGTGGTGTCACGGCGTCTGCAATCAGTTGATGGCACCATCAAATGGTTGTTGCGATTTGCTGATGGTCATGAGGCTGAAACGGTTTATATCCCGGATAAAGATCGTGGCACCTTATGTATTTCATCACAGGTGGGGTGCACATTGACCTGCAGTTTTTGTCACACTGGTACGCAAAAACTTGTGCGCAACCTGACGGTTGATGAAATTTGTGGGCAGGTGCTGTTGGCGATGGATGAACTGGCAGACTGGCCAGCTGGCAAGCCAGACCGCCGTTTGACCAATATCGTACTGATGGGCATGGGCGAGCCACTTTTCAATTATGAGAATGTAGCCGAAGCGGTGCGGATCATCATGTGTGGTGAAGGCGTGGCATTATCCAAGCGGCGGATCACATTATCAACATCCGGCGTGGTGCCTGAAATCAAACGGTGTGGTGATGATCTGGGGGTCAATTTAGCCATATCACTGCATGCGGTGCGTGATGAGTTGCGCAATGAACTGGTGCCGATCAATCGGAAATATCCGTTGGCTGAATTGATCGAGGCTTGCCGGCATTATCCTGGATTGTCGAACGCGCGGCGCATCACATGGGAATATGTCATGCTGGATGGGGTAAATGACAGTGATGAAGATTGCCGGGCGTTGTTACGCCTGATCAAAGGCATCCCGTCAAAATTAAATTTGATCCCCTTCAACCCATGGCCGGGAAGCCCCTATGTGTGTTCGTCTGAAGACCGCATCAATGCCTTTGCCAATCGGGTGATGAAAGCTGGATATGCCTCGCCAGTGCGTACCCCGCGTGGGCGTGATATTCTGGCGGCATGCGGGCAGTTGAAATCAGCGTCTGAACGCGACCGGCGGCAAAAGACTGGCGTTGCAAATCCATCTGCATCACCCGCATAGGTTGCGACAATTTTCAGCATGAAAATCGGGCCATTGGTCTTGAATAATGTCCAGCGATTGCCTACATTTGCAGAATATTAAACGCCTTTTTGGGGGTAAAAAAATGCAGAATAATCGCTTCATGAATACCGCTGCGGCCACGTCGTCACAAATCGACGTCGGCTTGCGCGCTTACATGCTGGGTGTGTATAACCACATGACCACGGCATTGTTACTGACTGGATTTTTCGCCTACGCCACAAAAATGCTGGCGACAACAACCGGCCCTGACGGGCAACTCTATCTGACACCGCTTGGTTCAGCGTTGTTCAACACCCCGCTACAATGGGTGGTGATGCTAGCGCCACTTGGCATGGTGTTCTGGTTGTCAGCGCGCATTCAGGCCATGTCTGCAGGCAAAGCCCGTAACATGTTTTATCTGTATGGCGCGATGATGGGCGTGGCATTGTCGTCAATTCTAATTGCCTATACAGGTGCCAGTGTGGCACGGGCCTTTTTCATCACCGCCGGCGCCTTTGCTGGACTCAGCCTCTATGGCTACACCACCAAGCGCAGCTTGTCGGCGATGGGCTCATTTATGGTGATCGGCCTGTTTGGTCTGATCCTTGCGTCAATCGTCAATATCTTCATGGCGTCAACACAGCTTGAATTCATGATATCAATCGCTGGTGTGTTGATTTTTGCTGGGCTTACCGCCTGGGATACACAGCGCATTAAATCAATGTATATGGCTGGCGATGCCGCCGATGTTGCGGCAAAGAAATCAATTTTTGGGGCGTTAACGCTGTATCTTGATTTCATCAATATGTTCTTGTTCATCCTACGGCTGTTCGGTAACCGCGAATAGGCCAAAACAAGCATGCCATTATGGATGTAAAAACACCCGTTGCGGTATTCGTGGCGGGTGTTTTTTGTTAATGTGAACACAAAGCATGCCGCACGACTGGCATGACAATACAATGCGCGGGTAACAGAACAGCGATGGCCACTCTATCTGAATTACTGACAAATATGCCTGCAGACCGCCAGCCAGTTGCGGCGGCGGTGGCGGCACTTGCGGCGGTGGCGGCTGATCTTTCAGCGACGATCCGCCGGGCTGATGCAACAGCCCAGCTAGGGGCGGTGCGCGGCAGTGCCAATGCCGATGGCGATGATCAAAAAAAGCTTGATGTGCTGGCGGATGAGATGATTGCCAGCGCATTGGCTAATTGTGCCGGTGTTGCCGCCTATTTATCCGAAGAACGCGACAGTGCCATGGGCCTAGATGACGGCGGTGATGTGATTGTTGCCAGTGATCCGCTTGATGGGTCGTCAAACATAGATACGAATGTATCAATTGGTACGATTTTTTCGATTTTGCCGGCCGCTGGGGGGCATTTGCAACCAGGGCGCAATCAACTGGCAAGCGGTATTTTTGTGTATGGCCCGCAGACCACATTGCTTGTCACATTCGGCGATGGTGTGTTTGCATTCCAGCTTGCCGAAGACCGGGAATTTTATGATATGGGCTGGCAGGTGCAAATCCCGCCGGAGACGTCAGAATTTGCGATCAATGCGTCAAACAGCAGACATTGGCGGGCGCCAGTGTCACGTTATATTGCTGATTGTCTTGCTGGGGTTGATGGACCGCGTCAGCGTAATTTCAATATGCGCTGGGTCGGGTCACTGGTGGCGGATGGCTGGCGCATCTTTCGGCGCGGCGGTATTTTCCTGTATCCGGCAGATGCCCGCAAGGGATATGAAACCGGCAGATTGCGGCTGGTCTATGAGGCCAACCCAATGGCCATGCTGGTTAGCCAAGCCGGGGGGCGGGCCAGCGATGGCCAGCAGGAAATTCTTGCGATCACCCCAACCAGCTTGCATCAGCGGGTCCCCCTTGTTTTTGGATCGGCTAACGAAGTTGACGAATTTATGAATTATGGGTCATAACTGACCAGCTATCGCAAACAAGGTAACAATAGGATAATTTGATGCTGATTTCCCTTCGCCAACTTCTCGATGATGCTGCCGAACATGGCTATGGTGTGCCGGCATTTAATATCAATAATATGGAACAAGGGCTGGCGATATTGAAAGCGGCTGACCGGGTGGATGCGCCGGTTATTATTCAAGCCAGCCGCGGTGCGCGCAATTACGCTGGCGATGTGATGTTGCAGGCAATGGTCAAGGCACTGGCTGAAATGTACCCGCATATTCCAGTGTGCATGCACCAAGACCATGGCAATAATGAAGCCACCTGTATGACAGCCATCCAATATGGATTCACCTCGGTGATGATGGATGGGTCGTTGGAAGCCGATGCGAAAACACCAGCCTCTTATGCGTATAATCTCGATATCACCAAACGGGTGACTGAAATGGCGCATCATGCTGGCGTTTCGGTTGAGGGCGAGCTTGGTGTTCTTGGGTCGCTTGAAACCGGTGAGGGTGAACAGGAAGATGGTCATGGTGCCACTGGCAAATTATCCGAAGACCAGCTGTTGACAGACCCGGATCAGGCCGTTGATTTTGTCAAACAGACCAAGGTTGACGCCCTTGCTATTGCCATGGGCACTAGCCATGGGGCTTATAAATTCACCCGTAAACCAGACGGCGACATTTTGGCGATGAATGTGGTGGAAGAAATTAATCGGCGATTGCCAAATATCCATCTTGTGATGCATGGCTCGTCCAGTGTGCCACAGGAATTGCAGGATGTGTTCAATGCCCATGGTGGCGAGATGCCACAAACCTGGGGGGTGCCGCTTGAGGAAATTGAACGCGGCATCAAGCATGGCGTTCGCAAGGTCAATATTGATACAGATTGCCGTCTGGCGATGTTGGGCGTAATTCGCAAAATTGCCGATGAAAATAAATCTGAATTTGACCCGCGCAAATTCCTCAAGCCAGCTATGGATGCGATGGAAACACTATGTGCTGACCGGTTTGAACGTTTTGGCACAGCGGGCAATGCGGCGCGCATTAAACCGCTATCGCTGGCGGCAATGGCAAAACGCTATGCGGGCGGCACGCTTGATCCGTCGATCAGTTAACCGTCTGCTTGTCTGCCTGTAAAATGGCGGCCAGCCCGGATTGATAATCAGGGTATAACAGATCGACGCCAAGCTCTGGTTTTATCACCCGCGAGCCAATATGACGGCGAGCGCTGTAAAAGCTCCGTGCCAATGGTGATAACTCTGCTTCGTCAAGACGCTGCGCCACAGGCGGGTCAACACCAAGCAATGCCGCGGCATGGCGCACAACGTCACCTTGAGAGGCTGGTTTTTGATCAGCTAGATTAATGATTCGGCCCGCCCGCGGTTGTGCTTGTGCCGCCATTATGATGCGGCAAATATCGTCGCGGTGGATGCGGTTGAACAGATGCCCCGCATGTTCGATAATCCGTGCGGTGCCATCACGTAACGCATCAAACGGACTGCGTCCGGGGCCATAAATGCCGGCGGCGCGAAATAGTTCGGCGTTGCATAGCTGTTGCCATCCTGCCTCTGCCGCTAACCGGGCTTTGCCGCGCTTTGTGGCCGGGGCTGGTTTGGTGTCTTCATAGCATATGCCGTCAGGATTATCGGGATAGACAGATGTTGCAGACAAATAGCCCGCCCAGCCAGCAAAGCCAGCAAGATCATCGGCGTGCAAACGTAAAACCGGGTCCTGTCCAGAAATGGGCGCAATGGTTGATAATATAGCGCTCACGCCATCTAGGGAGCGCGCCGGGTCAGGCATTTTTTGTTGATCACTAAATGGGATGATGTTCCATCCAGCGGCACGTTCCGCGGCAAAATTGTCTGGCTGTCGGGTGGTGCCGCGCACCGACCATCCAGAAGCCGCCATCATGTGACCAAATCTGCGGCCAACATAGCCAAGGCCAAAAATAAAAATGACTGGGGGCGCCATGAATTATCCCGATTGTGGCATCGGCCCGGCAACGAGGCTCGCGTCTATGCGCCGGCCCTGCCAATCCAATCGCCAGTCAAGATGTGGCCCGGTTGACCGGCCTGTTGACCCAACCGTGCCGATAATGTCACCGCGTGCAACGCTGTCGCCCGGGCTGATTGAAACATGGTCCATATGCAAAAATGTAGAATTCAGCCCTAACCCATGATTGATGATCACGGTCCAGCCGGAAAAATATAGATCTTTCACTAGCGTCACCAGACCGCTTGCCGGGGCCTGCACCGGGGTGCCTCTTGGCGCGGCAATATCAATGCCATAATGCGGCTGGCGGGGCTTGCCATTTAAAATGCGTTGGCTTCCAAAAACGCCGGAAATCCGGCCGGTGACCGGCCAGTCGATGCCTTGCCAAAAATCACCTGCCGTGGCAGTTTTTTGGCGTGCTGCGGCAACTGCCGCTTGGTCTGATTTGATGCGCGCAATGACCGAGTCAGGCGGTGTCACCATATTTTGCTGCAATCCATCAATGCGCTGAATATCATAGTTTCGTTGTTCTGGTGTCAGCACGGTAAGCTGGCTTGTGCCATCAGGCTGGGTGATTGTGATCGCGACAGGCTGGTCTGAATCACGGTGAAAACCGACAATAAACAGCCCATCCGGTGTGCTGGGGATAATTTCATCATCCACTGTGACAATTGTGCCGGCGGCGGTACGGGCGATGATCAACCCGCCCTCAATTGCTGCACCGCGCAATAATGTTGCCCCGTTGATTTCGGCCGCATGGCCAGTCACGGCAAATAGCAAGCTACTGGCCGCAGTGATAAGGCACAAGGCAATACGCCGTATAAAAGTGACCGTTGGCATATCAGCAAACTAACATGATGTTGTGTAAATGACACTTGAAAACACTATCTATTGAGTGTTATGCCGAATTGGTTGTGGCGTTCGCCGCTATGTCTTTATATCTGCTGTCATGTGAGTGCCTTAAAATGTCTGATCCTGCTGTAAATGCGAAACCGTCAAGCCATGAACATGTTGTGATCATCGGGGCGGGGGCGGCTGGATTGACCGCAGGCATCTATACCGCCCGCGCCAATTTATCGCCGCTGATCATTGCCGGACTTCAACCGGGTGGTCAGATGACAATCACCACGGATGTTGAAAATTACCCAGGATTTGCCGAGGTGATACAGGGGCCGTGGTTGATGACTGAAATGCAGGCACAGGCCGAAAATGTGGGCGCGCGGGTGATGTATGATATTGTCACCGGGCTGGATTCGGCATCGCGCCCGTTTCGTCTAACGCTTGATTCGGGCCAAGACATCACCGCTGATACGGTAATTTTAGCCACGGGTGCGCAGGCACGCTGGCTTGGCCTTGAGTCAGAAACGCAGTTTAATGGCCGCGGCGTTTCGGCATGTGCGACCTGTGATGGATTTTTTTACAAGGGCCGTGATGTGGCAGTGATTGGCGGTGGAAACACCGCTGTTGAGGAAGCGCTGTATCTTGCCAATATCTGCAACAGCGTCACGCTGGTACATCGGCGCGACAGTCTGCGCGCTGAACAGATCATGCAGGACCGGTTGCTCAAAAAAGATAATATTTCGGTGGAATGGAATCGCCAAGTGGCCGAAGTGCTTGGAGATGATACCGGTGTCACCGGATTGCGACTGGCGTCAACAGATGGCGGGGATGATAAAACCATATCCGTACATGGTATGTTTGTGGCCATCGGGCATGACCCGGCAACTGCCGCATTTGCCGGGGCCGTGACGCTGGATGATGAGGGCTATATCAAGGCCACGCCCGGGACCACCCGCACCTCTGTCAGCGGCATTTTTGCGGCCGGTGACTGTGTGGATAAGATTTATCGCCAAGCGGTCACCGCCGCGGGGATGGGCTGTATGGCGGCGCTGGATGCGGAACGCTGGCTGGGTGAACAGACGAGCTAGGCAACACAAATCGGCGTTGTTTTTACGCAGGGGCGGCCTCAGCTCTTGGTTCGCGGATGGCCCAATTTACCGCAAAAGCGAACAGGCCCGCCGCCGCATTCAGCCACCACATGGCTTCATAATTGCCAAACCAGTCATACCAAATGCCGCCAAGCCACGCGCCGACAAATGAACCAATCTGGTGCGACAGAAATACCAAACCATATAACATGCTCAAGTAACGCGGTCCGAAAAATACCACAATCAGACCGCTGGTCAGCGGAATGGTGCCAAGCCATAACAGCCCCATACAGGCGCCAAACAAAAGCGCCGTTACCGGTGTTGGCGGGATCAGAATGAAGGCGGCTATGGTGATGCCGCGTAGCAAATAGACCGTCGCCAGTGATTTCTTTTTCGATACAACACCGCCAAGCCAGCCGCAGACAAATGCGCCAATAATATTGAACAGCCCGATCAGCGCGAGCGCCCAACTGGAAATATCTGGTGATAGCCCGGCATCATGCAAATAGGTTGGCAGGTGCGTTGTGATAAAAACAAGCTGTAACCCGCAGACGAAAAAGCCAACGGTTAGCAGGATATAGTCACGGCTACTGACCGCCTGTTGCAAGGTTGCGCCAATGGTCAAAATCGGCCCCTCGATTGGGCGGGCGCTACCGGCGGGGGTGCGCAAGCCCATCGCCACGGCCACCATCGACGCCATGATGACTGACAGCATCAGCAAGGCGAATTGCCAGCCCCCCTGCACCATTAAAATTTGTGTCACCGGCACCAATGCGAATTGTCCAAATGATCCAAAGCTGGTGACAAGCCCCATCGCCAGTGATCTTTTTTCTGGTGGTGCCGCACGGGCGACCGCGCCAATCGCAATCGAAATGCCGGCACTGCCAAGGCCAAGCCCGATTAAAATCTGTCCAATAAATATACCGGCATCAGTGACAAAGGATGCCATCAAAAACAGGCCGCCCCCATAGAGCAACGCACCCATTGCGGCGACCCGCCATGGCCCATATCGATCTGCCGCCGCGCCAAAAACTGGTGATGACAAGCCCCACACTAAATTTTGTATGGCTATGGCAAGGGAAAATAGCTGAAAGCCGGCGCCAAGCTCCATTGAAATGGGTTGGAGAAACAGGCCAAAAACCTGTCTGATGCCCAATGTTGCCGATACCAATGTGGCACCAGCAAGCATGATCACAAGCCAGCGCTGGCGCAGTGATGATGGAATCATGATTTGGCTAATCCTTACAGGGTCTAACAATGACGGTGTCTATGCCCATCATGTCCAGAGGGCGCCCCTGAACATCGTCAGCCTAATCCCCGATCAGCAACAAAACAAGCTATTCATTCAGCAACCGCACAGCTTGGACTTGCGGTCCCTTGCCGGCATCATCCACGTTGATCAACAATTTTTGACCCTGAATAAGCGAATGAAACCCACAATCATTGAGCACACGTGAATGGACAAAAACATCTTCGGCGATTTTATGCGGTGCGGCGCCGGCGGCAGGGTCGAATATGTACTGCGCTGATACGGGGCGGGCCTGTTAAAACACCGCGTTCAAGACCGCGGTGTTTTCAGCAATAGTGGCATCAATCGCGGCATGCCAGTCAGCCATGCTGGTGGCATCGGCGGCGGTTTTTGGAAAAATCAACCCACGGGTGCTGTTAACAACGCCGCCTTCCCAGCCAGACTTGCCACGCAACAGACCGGTTGTGGCCATTTCAGCACCAGCCCCCTGCGCCCCAAATCCGGGTATCAAAAACGGGGCATCTGGCAACGCCGCACGCAGTTTTTTTGCATCATCCGGCCAGGTGGCACCCGCCACAATGCCGAGCGAAGATACCCCGCTAGTGCCAACCCGTGCCGCCGCCAACGGGGCCAGCATGCTGGCCAGATGCGTATAAAGCGGGGCGCCATCAACCATCTGATCCTGCAAATCACCGGCCCCGTCATTGCTGGTGCGGTTGAGCACAAAAAGACCGCTAGCTGTTGCATCTGCCCGGGCAAGAAATGGCTCAAGCGTATCGATGCCAAGCCACGGGTTGACCGTCAGGGCATCACTTGGGAACGCGGCGTCATGGCCAATCCATGCCTGTGCATAAGCGGCTGAGGTGCTGCCAATATCGCCGCGCTTGGCATCCATAATGACCAGCATACCCGCATCAATGGCGGCGCGTCCCAGCGATTGTAACAACCGCATGCCGTCTGGTCCTTGCTGTTCGAAAAACGCGGCTTGTGGCTTGATGGCGGCCACTTTGCCAACGGCACTGTCAAGACAGGCGGTGACGAAATTGCCGATGGCGCTAATGGCTTGTGGGCAGCCAGACTCGGCGGTGGCATTGCCAAATAACTGGGGGATCATATGGCAATGCGGGTCAATACCCATACATAGAACCGTGCCTGTGCGCCGGTTGGCTTCGGTCAGGCGATCGCCGAAATTTGAACTCATATCAGCCTCATTGACTTGCGTCTGGGCGGCGGAAACTAGCGCAAGCCAAGGGCGTCTCGATAGGTGTCCAACAACGCATCTTGCTCGCTGAGCAAATCACGATCCATAGCGCGCAATCTGACAACCTGCCGCATGATTTTTGGTTCAAAGCCGGTGGCTTTTGCCTCGGCATAGACATCTTTCATATCGGCCATCAAAGCGCGCTTTTCTTCTTCCAGACGTTCGATACGTTCGATGAATTGGGTTAGTTGTTCGGCACCTGCGCCACTTCCCGGAATAACACTCATGATGATGCCTTATGATTTGTGCGGGTGTATTTTGTTATATACGGCTTTTTGTTCGGCTGTGGCCTCTGTCTGAAATTTGGCTTTCCAGTCGGCATAATCCATACCGTAAATAATCGCGCGCGCCGCGGTTTCATTCATATCAAGCCCGGACTCATTAGCCGCTTCACGATACCAGCGTGACATGCAGTTACGACAGAATCCTGCCAAATTCATCATATCAATATTTTGGACATCGGTGCGGTCTTGCAGATGTGCCACTAGCCGGCGAAAGGCGGCGGCTTCGAGTTCGGTCGTGGTGGTCTTGTCCATGGCTGTCAGAGGCTCCGTCACGAAAGCGGTTAGGGCATTGGTACTAGAGGCGGCACTGTAACGCATTGAAAGCGTGTTGCGCAACTTGAAATGGTGGGCTGGATCAGCCAAGGGCTTGCCAAAAATAAAGGCATTATAAAAACTTTGCTATGGCTAAATTTTTTGGAAAATCTTAAACTGATGTATAGAAGAAGCAGAAACCAAAAAAGGACCGGCGGTTTATGACCAGCCCGAAAATAGATAACAGCGCCGCTAAATTTGACCGCATCAGACGGGCGCATCAGTCTGAAGTTGCCGAAGATTATGTCGAGATGATCGCCGAATTGATCAAGGAAACTGGCGAGGCACGCACCGTCGATCTGGCTGCCAGATTTGGTGTAACCAGCCCCACGGTGAATGCGATTATCCAGCGATTACAGCGCGAAGATCTTGTTGAAACGCGGCCCTACAGATCCATTTTTCTCACTGATGCCGGGCGCGATTTGGCCGAAGCAAGCCGTAAACGGCATAAAATTGTGTATGATTTTCTGGTGTCGATTGGGGTGCCGCCGCAAATTGCCGAGGAAGACGCCGAAGGTGTCGAGCATCATGTCAGTTCAGAAACACTGGCGGTTTTTGAGACCATTACAAAATTGCGGCTTGGTTGAACAAATCATCTACCGGCTTTATTTCCTCATATAGTTATTCAATGCCGCGATAAATTGTGAATTGGCGTTGTTTGTTCTGGCTGATGGTCACGCGGCTTGTTCCGGTTGGCAGAAGCCAGCTTACCCCCGGCAGGGCCGGTGGCACATTATCCCCAGTGAGCGCGATCAGCCGCCGGCCAGCTTGCGGCGACCAGCTGTGGTTGGCTTCGAAATGGTTACTGGGGATGCCATCACGATCATGCACCAGAATTTGCAGGTCAGTCTGGTAAAAATGCCAGCTAAGAAGCGCCGCTGTGGCACGACGGTCGGCGATGATGACCGCGGCGTTATGCGCGGCGATATACGGGGTGATGTCGGCGGCGAGCTGTTGCCAGCCGCGTAACCGCCGCAACGGGTCAGACGACGGGGTGAGTGGCCCCATGCTACCGGCAATTGTCACCAACAGAACCAGCAAGCCTAATCCGAAATTGATGCCGATTGCCATGATCGGATAGCGTCGTTTTTGTACCTTGCCCAACCAACCAGCCGCCAACAACGTCAGCGCCGGAAAGGCTGTCATGGCCCAATTGGCATTGGCGTCGCTAAGATAGGACTGGACAATCATCAGGCCCAGTACCGGGGCGCTCATCCAGATCAGCCATCTCGTTTTATGGTCATGCCATTGGCGTATCGCGGCTATTGCCATAACCAAAAGCATAATCGGCCCGGCCACCCCAAATTGGCCGCCAATAAACTGCCAGACGCCGCTTATTGAAGCCGATTGCTGGCTGATATTGGCATTGTCGCCAAGATGCCGCACGGTCGAAAATTCATGGGCAAAATTCCAGATGATGTTCGGGCTGGCGGCCAGACCAAAGGCCATCAAAGCTAGGCCTAAATCGCGCCAATCAAACAGTTGTTGCCGCGTCATGCGGCCATGCAACAAAATCAGGACCAGACCCAAAAGCGCATAAATGGCGGCAAATTTGGCGAGCATGGCGGCGCCAAATGCCAGCCCCGCAAGTCCCATACCGACGGATGACGATAATCGTCCACTGACGATGCCGCAAAGCGCAACAAGGCCAGCTGACCATAAAGCCAGCAGAGGTGTGTCAGTAGATATCAGAAAGCTGCCAAGCCCGACAGCTGGCAGGCTGATCCAGATCAAAGCGGCCAACCGGCCAGCATGCTGTCCATAAAGCCATGTCGCCCCGCGCCACAACAACAGGGCGGTGATAAGATGTATCCAGCAGGCCGGTAACCGTACCGCCCAAGTGTGATGTCCGAATAGCGCATGGGCAAAACCAATAATCCACGCGATCAGTGGCGGTTTGGTGAAGTAACCAAAATCTGGTGTTTGGCTCCATAACCAATATTGGGCTTCGTCAACACCAAGATCCAGCGGCGTGGTGATCACCGCCACGCTCCGCACTATCGTGATCATCACAAGGGCGCCGCTGATAAGCCAGTTATACGCCCGGTCAGATGGCGGATGGTGCAAAGAGGCAAATGCCGAGGCCATAGGAGCGGTTCCTTGATTTGATACAGACGCGCTGTTAAATTCAAAAGCGTCATTGTAAACAAAAGGTTCGACATGTCATCACCCGTTCTATCCTTTCCGGCGGCTGACCGCCAGCAATGGCAGGATCTTGTCACCAAGGCGTTAAAGGGTGCTACACCAGACAGCTTGCACCGCACTGACGAAGATGGTCTTGATATTGCCGCTCTTTATCAGGTGGTGCCGGCGACAGAACCTGCATCTGGTCAGGTGCCTATCTACCGGTTGACCGCCAATCCAGCCCAGCGTTTGGCCGCTGGCTGGCGGGTCTGCCAACCGGTTGATGGTGATGGCAAAGCTGACAATGTGAACCGCAGAATTCTGGATGAGCTTGGTGGCGGGGCGACCGGTGTATATCTGTCGCTCGGGCCGGTGTCGGTGCCAGATCTGGAACAGATGTTACATGATGTTGTGTTGGGTGCGGCAGATATGATTATTGATGCCGGGCCGCATATTGGCGATGTGATCGCCGCCTTTGACACAATATCGCGTGGTCAGCACAAAACCCTTTCAGAGATTGCTCTTGATTTGGCGATAGATCCGTTTGCCCCGCAATCAGACGTCGCAGTACTGGAAGATGGGTTGCGTGTGCTTGGCCGCAGTGATGACAGTCAAATCCCGCAAGGCGTGTTTCGGCTGAACGGATGGCAATGGCACAATCAGGGCATGAGCCAAATACAGGAACTGGCTTATCTGCTGGCCGCGACAACGCAGATTTTCCGGTCTGGTATGGCCGCCGGGCTGTCAGCGGCGCAGATCGCGCGCACAACAGCGATGAGCATTGCGTTGCCAGCTGATCTGTTTGACGGCATTGCAAAATGCCGGGCGATACGGCGCGGCTGGGCTGGGGTGGTGACGGCGTTAGGGCTTGATGCTGACAGCTATCGGCTTCAGCTTCAGGCATTGCCATCATTACGTATGTTCAGCCTAGCAGATGCCGATATCAATATGTTGCGCACCACCACAGCCTTGCTTGGTGGGGCAATTGGTGGGGCCGATATCATGACGGCCTTTGCGCATGATGTGTTAACCGGCGGTAGCGCAATGGGACAGCGTCTTGCCCGTATGCAGCAAATCATGATGATTGAAGAATCGGGGCTGGGGCGTAGCCTTGATGCGGCGGGCGGTGCTGGCTTTATCGAGGCGCGCAGTGATGCCCTCGCCGCGGCGGCATGGGCCGCCTTTCAGGATATTGAGGCAGAGGGTGGGGCATTGGCATTGCAGTCTGACCAGAGATTTGCGGCCATGGCACAGGCCACTGCCCAAAAGCGTAACGCCCGATTTGCCGCCGGAGAGTTGCCAATGCTTGGCGTCACCGTTCAGCCTGACGGCCAGCCTATCCCCGACCCGATACCCCGTTGGCAGAATATTTCGCGGCCGGCGGCGGTGATCGAAGACATCCGCAGGCAAGTCGCCTTGAGCCCCCCACGGATTTTGATTTTACAACAGAATGGTTCAGATAATGCAAAATTGCATGCGTTGCGGCGGGTGTTGCAAATTGGCGGCATGTCAGCCGTCCATCTGACGTTGCCGCTGGACCAGCCGGATGCGGTGGCCGCGGCACGCCCGGCGATTGTGGTTTTGCTTGATATAGACATTGCGGCGCTGGACCCGGCGGTGCAGGCACAGTTTGATCACAGCCTGTTGGCTGGGGGCCTGTTTACAGCGGATAATATTTTAGCAAGCGAGTCGCAAATTGCGTGGCTGATTACGCTGGCCAATATGACCAAGGAGGCAAACTGATGGGCGCTTTTCCTGATTTTACCAAAATTGCCCTGCCCGGTGCCGATCAGATCAATGCCGTATTGGGAGAGGTGCCACCGGCACATCCTAATGCTGAACAATTGCCCTTGCCAGCGTTGGGCTGTGCTGATGCCGTTATACAAGCGCAGATTGCGGCCAGCCAGCCGGGCATTGCGCCATTTTTGCGCGGCCCTTATCCCAGCATGTACGCCACCCGCCCCTGGACCATCAGACAATATGCGGGTTTTTCCACGGCCGAAGAATCAAACAAATTCTACCGGAAAAATCTAGCCGCTGGCCAGATGGGGCTATCGGTGGCGTTCGATTTACCAACGCATCGGGGGTATGATTCTGATAACCCGCTGGTTGCTGATGATGTGGGCCTAGCTGGTGTGGCGATTGATTCGATTGCCGATATGGGGGTTTTGTTCGACTCCATCCCGCTTGACCGTATGACGGTGTCAATGACGATGAACGGCGCGGTTCTGCCAGTGCTGGCGCTATTTATCGTGGCCGCCGAAGAACAGGGTGTATCCGCAGAAAAACTGGCTGGCACCATTCAAAATGATGTGCTGAAAGAATTTATGGTGCGCAACACCTATATCTATCCGCCAACGCCTTCGATGCGGATTGTGTCAGATATTTTCGCGTTTTGTGCCAAAGAGATGCCAAAATTCAATTTTATTTCGGTATCCGGCTATCACATGCAAGAGGCTGGCGCTTCGGCTGATTTGGAACTCGCCTATACGCTGGCTGACGGTCTTGCCTATATTCGTGCTGGTGTCGATGCCGGCTTAAAAGTTGATGATTTTGCCCCGCGTTTGTCATTCTTTTTTGGCATTGGCATGAATTTTTACATGGAAGTTGCCAAATTGCGGGCGGCACGCATTTTATGGGCGGAATTGATGCAAGCCCATTTTGCCCCACAAGATCCAAAATCATTGATGTTGCGGACGCATTGTCAGACATCTGGCTGGTCGCTGGCGGCGCAGGATGTGTTCAATAATGTACCGCGCACCTGTATTGAGGCGGCGGCGGCGGTTGCGGGCCATACACAATCGCTACACACAAACTCGCTAGATGAAGCCTTGGGTTTGCCAACCGATTACGCCGCACGCATTGCCCGCAACACCCAGATCCATCTGCAAAATGAAGCCAATATGGCGCATGTGATTGACCCGTTTGGTGGCAGTCATCTGATCGAACAGTTAACCCAGCAACTAGCTGACAAAGCGCGAAAGCATATTGCCGAAACAGAATCGCTTGGCGGCATGGCCGCGGCGATTGAGTCAGGCATTCCAAAATTGCGTATTGAAGAAGTGGCAACAGCAACCCAAGCACGCATTGATTCGGCAGATCAGGTGATCGTGGGCGTCAATAAATATCAGCCTGATATCACTGATAGTCGTGCCGAGCAGGTTGAGGTGCGCCGTATTGATAATGCAGATGTGCGTGACCAGCAGATTGCGCGGCTGAAAACATTGCGTGAAACGCGTGATCAAGCGGCTGTTGATGCGGCATTGGCGGCGTTGTCCGAGGCGGCGTCTGGCACGCAAAATCTGATGCCCTTTGCCATTGAGGCGGCGCGACAGCGGGCCACAGTGGGCGAAATGTCTGATGCGCTGGCGGCAAAATTTGGCCGTCACACAGCCAAAATCCAGGGGGTGCGTGGCATTTGGCGCCAGCATATCGCGGCTAGTGCTGATATGGATATGTTAAAAGAGCGGGTGGCCGCTTTTTGCAAAGCCAATGGGCGCCCGCCTCGTTTTTTGGTGGCGAAGTTAGGACAAGATGGCCATGACCGTGGGCAAAAAGTGATTGCCTCTGCTTTTGCTGATCTTGGCTTTGATGTCATCACCGGGCCCTTGTTCCAAACGCCAGATGATGTTTATGAGCTGGCCATTGACGGTGCGGTTGATGCTATTGGCGTGTCAACATTGGCCGCCAGCCATTTGTCGCAGGTGCCGGCCTTGCGGCGCAAACTTGATGCGGGTGCGGGGCGTCATATCGAGCTGGTTGTTGGTGGGGTGATCCCGCCGGGTGATATTCCAGCACTTGAGGCGGCGGGTGCTGGTGCGGTGTTTCTGCCTGGCACAAAATCAACCGATGCGGCGATGCGTCTTCTTGATCTGTTGGCACGAAGACGCAATATCTCAGGCTAAAGCCAGTTGGGTTTTAAATCATTTTTCGGCAAGAGGTAGATCAGGTCATGACCGCACAAACCGCATCAACGGCACAGGCTGAAGCCGCCGCAATTGTCGAAGAATTTGGATTTTTTGACGATTGGGAAGACCGCTATCAGCTATTGATTGATCAGGGACGAAAATTAGCCCCATTCCCCGGCCATCTTCGCGATGAGTCGCACCGGCTTCAAGGGTGTCAGTCGGTGGTGTATTTCGCGGCTGAACGCGACTCGTCGGATGTTGTGACATTCATGGCCGAATCAGATGCCGCCATTGTCCAGGGGCTGGTGGCGCTTTTGTTGCGGGTCTATTCAGGGCGCCCAGCCACAGAAATTCGAGAGACTGAGCCAAAATTTCTGGCAGAAATTGGGCTTGATTCACATTTGTCAGCAACCCGTAAAAACGGCCTTGCCAGTATGCTTGGTGCGATTAAGTCTGCGGCACAGTAAACGCCGCCCGATGGCAAGGGCGTGCAGGATTTATTCGGCTACTGATCTTCTCGTTGGTCTAATCGGGACTGCGTTCTGCCCGTGGTGTCCGGTCATAACATTCGCGGTAGCATTTGGAAAAATGTGAAGCGGATACAAAACCGCACGCCAGCGCCACCGACAAAATAGACATTGATGTCTGGCGCAATAGATGGCGCGCACGGGCAAGCCGTAAATTCAGATAATAACGCGTCGGTGTGGTGTTCAGATACTTGCGAAATAACCGTTCAAGTTGGCGTGTCGACAGGCCGGTTTCGCGTGCAATCGCGGTTTGCGGCAACGGTTCTTCCAAATTGTCTTCCATGGTTTTTACCACCGCCAGCAATTTTGGATGGCTCACGCCAATGCGTGAACGCAGTTCCATACGCTGTCGGTCGGTTGGCTCGCGGATACGGTCATGGATAAATTGATCAGATATTTCAGCCGCTAATTGGGCCCCATGAGAATGCGAAATGAGATTCAGCATCATATCAAGTGAAGCTGTGCCGCCAGAACAGGTGACACGGTTGCCATCAATTTCAAAAAGGTCGGTGGTGATATTGAGATCCTGAAATTCTTCTGCCAGACCATCAATATTTTCCCAATGGATGGTACAGCGCCGCCCGTCAAGCAATCCGGCGGCCGCCATCACATAGGTGCCGGTACAAATCGCCCCGATGATGGCGCCGTTGCGATCAAGTCGCCGAACCAAATTTAAAATGGCTTTGCTGGTGTTGTTTCGCACATCCACACCGGCACAGACAAATACCATGCGGCAGTCCTTCAGATTTTCTGGGTCGATATTGGTATGCACTTCGACACCATTGCTGGCCACACTGCTGATGCCATTCGGGCTGGCAACCATCCATTCAAAAATCTGTCTGCCGCTTTGCCGGTTTGCGGCACGCAGAGGCTCTATGGCTGATGCAAATGCCAGCAAAGAAAACTGATTAAGCAACAAAAACCCAATTTTTTGTGCATTGGCATCAGCGTCATTATTCAGCAGGGTTTTGATGGTGCTATTATCCATGCGTATCTCTGGGCCGAATGCGGAGAGCATTGACTGCTCAATTACTCTCATTAAGCTGCAATTTGTCGGAAATGAAACAAAAAAATTGATAATCATCATTTTTATGCGGATGCCTTGATCTGGCCTGCGTGCACGAGGGGCGCATCTTTGGGTGTTTTTTGTGTCAAAAATGCATGATATTTGGTATCACCCTGCCGCTATGACCCAATTTCCCGTTCCGATTCCTGATCCGATTACCAGTGCTGCCAATGCCGAGGTAAAATCCCTGCGGGCGTTGCATGAACGCAAATATAGGAAAAAATCAGGCTGGTTTCTGGCCGAGGGGGCCAGAATTTGCCGCGAGGCGGTGGCGCTTGGCTGGGATATGCATCGACTTGCGTTTTTGGCTGGGCGTGAAAATGATGCGGTCATGCGCCCGCTCTTGGGCGGGCTTGCGGCGTCTGGTGGCCGGGCATTGCCGATGACCGAAACGCTCATGCAACGTATCAGCCGCAAAGACAACCCGCAGATATTGATTGGGGCGTTTGGCCAGCGCTGGCATGATTTACAGGCGGTTTCATCCACCTCTGACAGAATTTGGGTAGCGCTTGACCGGGTGCGTGACCCGGGCAATTTGGGCACGGTCATGCGCACGGCTGATGCGGTTGGGGCTGCCGGCATCATTTTAATCGGCGATTGCACCGACCCGTATTCGGTAGAGGCTGTTCGGGCCTCAATGGGTGCTGTCTTTAATGTCGAGATAATTGCCTGTAGCGAAGCTGAATTTATTGCCTTTGGAACAGCTTGGCCGGGCCGGGTCGTTGGCACGGCATTGCCAGCGGCGGTGGATTATCGCGGTGCTGATTATGGCGGGCCACTCATTATGCTGATGGGAAACGAGCAGGCCGGGTTAACCGCGCCATTGATGGATATGTGTGACCAGTTGATCAAAATTCCCATGCAAGGGCGGTCTGATTCGCTCAATCTGGCCGTGGCGACAGGCGTTGCGCTATATACAGCGCTTGATCGGCGGGGCTAATACGCCGCCCAACGGGCAAAATTTGCCTGCGACACATAGCGTCTTGTGCTTTGCCCGTTAAGTGCCGATTCCTCGATTGCCAATTCGCCTGAGTCAATCTGGCCGTGGTGGTCTTTCAGCGTGTCTTCAAGCGCGTAATGTGCGGCCAGTGATGAAGCGCGAATAGCGTAAATGGTCAGCAGTAAAAATACCGCATCTTGGCTCAATAAATCAGTCGCCTGCTGTAACAATGGGCGCAAATCATCTTCGATGCGCCAGGTTTCCCCCTTTGGACCACGGCCATATTTCGGCGGGTCCATAATGATCCCATCATAGGTGCGCTGGCGCCTGAGTTCGCGCGCCACAAACCCGCTGGCATCATCCGTAATAAAGCGAATGGGAGCGTCTTGAAGGCCGCAAACATCCCGGTTTTCAAACGCCTGTGCGATGGCTTTTTTGCTGGCGTCAACATGTGTGACTTCAGCCCCAGCGGCCGCGGCGTGCAGGCTGGCCAACCCGGAATAGGCAAATAAATTCAAGATGCGTGGGCGGCGATCATGCTTTTGCTGGAAGTGCTGAATTTTTTCTGCACACCAGTTCCAGTGCGCGGCTTGTTCTGGGAAAAAACCAAGGTGACGAAAGGGTGTCGGCCGCGCCAGAAAGCGCAAATCCTGATACCGCATCTGCCAGCTATCAGGTAGATTTTTGGACAGTTGCCAACCGCCTGAATCGCTGTTGTCTGTTTCGTTCTTGTCAGGCCGGAACATGCCATCTGCCACCCATGCATCAGCGTCAAGACGTGGTTGCCACATGGCTTGTGGTTCAGGCCGAATAAAGCGAAACTCACCAAAGCGTTCTAGTTTTTTCAAATTACCACTGTCGAGCAGTTCATAATCATGCCAGTCAGTGCTGGTCACTATGGTCAATTGTGGAGCCGTCATGCCGGCGATACTGCCATAGATGATCGAGAATGCAATCACCAATCTGCCGGACTGTCAGTCTGGTTGATGAGGCGGCCCTTGTTTGTCACGCGCATACCCGCAAAGATGTAAAAAATTTGCTTTACCTGCGGGTCATAATCCAGAAAAATGCAATAAAATTTGGTGTATGTTGGTATTTATGAAAAATAATCACTGCTGTTGATTGATTTGCCGGGTGATCAATGAATCGCGATATAGACATACATATCAGCGCCCGTTCAATATCAGGTGTTTCGGATGGATCAGATTGATAAACAAATATTAATGCAGTTGCAGCATAATGCCGCGCAACCGGTAGCCGATATTGCCCGCAAGGTGGGGCTGTCGGTTACGCCGTGCTGGCGGCGTATCCAGCGGATGGAAGAAACAGGCATTATTCGCAAGCGCGTTGCCCTGCTTGACTCAAAGGCGATTGGTGTGGGCATGTCTGTGTTTGTGGCGGTGCGCACCGACCAGCATAATGCCGATTGGTTACAAAATTTTGCCGGCATGGTGGCGGACATGCCTGAGGTTGTTGAATTTTACCGGATGAGTGGCGAGGTTGATTATTTGCTTAGGGTTGTGGTGCCGGATATGGCCGCCTATGACAGATTTTACCGTAAATTGATTGCCAATGTGCAACTCACCGATGTCAGTTCGTCATTCGCCATGGAAGAAATTAAATATACCACAGCCCTGCCGTTACCCGAGGCTGATGATGCCTGAGGCCGCGCCGGTGGCATCGGCGCAAAAACCGGATATCCAAAAGCCAAATATTCCAAATATTATTGTGTTTCGGGATAAATTATTATTGCCGAGCGAGGGGTTTATCAAAACCCATTACAGCGCTTTTGACGCGGCAAATCTGGTTTATCTGGCGAGCCAGTTTGGCTGGCGCGCCGGTGAATTGGACGGGCAAACCATGGCAACTGCATCTGGTGCGTTGCAACGCTTTGTTTTCAAACAAACCGGCCATACGAACCGCTTGGCTGATTTGCGGCAGCTGGCCCCCAAGTCGGTGCATGCGCATTTTGGACGGGGCGGTGCGTTGGCCTTGCCGGTGGCACAGGCACTGGGTGTCCCGCTCTATGTGACATTTCATGGGGGAGACGCCACCAAGCAAACACATCGCCGCCGTCGATTAATCCCAACAATTTACCAACGCCGCCTGTCACGCTTACAGGCCTATGCCAGCGGATTTTTGTGCGTATCACAATTTGTGGCTGACCGGCTGGCCGCGCAGGGCTTTCCAAAATCGAAACTGATCACGCATTATATTGGCATTGATCTAGCCGATATGACGCCGCCGACTCAGCGGCAAGGGCGGCTGTTATTTATTGGCCGGCTTGTCGATAAAAAGGGCGTGGATATTTTGCTGGCGGCAATGCGGCGGTTGCACAATACGCTGGGAGAGAAGGCGCCAGGGCTCGACATTGCGGGTGCCGGGCCACTGGAAGATACATTGCGGACACAGGCGGCTGATCTGCCATCTGTCAAATTTTTAGGATGGCAAACGCCGCAACAGCTGGCATCAGTTATGCGTGCGTCCCAAGCGGTTGTCGTGCCCAGTCGGATGGCGGCAGATGGCGATTGTGAGGGGTTGCCAACGGTTGTTCTTGAATCGATCCGCGCCGGCCTGCCCGTTGTGGCAACTAACCATGCGGGCATTCCAGAAGTGATCCGTGATCAGGAGACCGGGTTTTTAGTGCCTGAAAATGACCCTGATGCGCTGGCCGCGGCGTTGTCAGCGGTGATGCGGCCTGATGATCATATCCAGCAAATGGTGGTGAATGCGCAGGCCCGCTTGCAACAAGATTTCAATGCCGCGATACAGTCTGACAAGTTACAACGCCGCCTTCTTGGTATCTAGCCGAGGGCTAGAGGGTGATATGCACCGATTTCACCTCGCTATAGGCATCCAGCGTGTAGAGTGAATTTTCCCGGCCAAAGCCCGATTGTTTGGCCCCGCCAAAAGGCAAGCCGGGCGGCAATATATTAAAACTATTGACCCATACATTGCCTGAAACAAGTGCATCGGCCACCCGGTGCGCCCGTGCCAGATCCGTGGTCATCACCCCCGCACCCAGACCAAATTCGGTGCTATTGGCGCGGTCAATGGCGTCTTGTTCATCATCAAAAATCAGCACTGACATTACCGGGCCAAAAATTTCTTCGCGCGCGATCCGCATGGAATCATGACAATTTGTCATGATGGTAGGCGCCATGAAATGCCCATTTTCAAACCCCTGCGGATGGATTTGTGTGCCCCCGGTGGCGATCTTGGCGCCTTCATCAACGCCAATTTGCACATAGTCCAGAACGCGCGCCAGATGCGTGGCTGAAATCAGCGCCCCCATAGTGACATCACTTGCCATCGGGTCACCGACAACCATATGTTCGGCTTTTTCCACCATGGCGGCGATAAATTTGTCAGCAATCGAGCGCTGGACAAAGACCCTTGTGGCATTTGAACAGACCTCGCCAGCTGTGTAAAAATTGGCATCCAATGCGGTTTGCACCGCCGCATCAAAATCGCAATCTTCAAATACCAGCAGGGCTGATTTGCCGCCAAGCTCGAGGGTGATTTTTTTCAATGTGTTTGCAGATTGCGACATGATCAGCTTGCCTGTATCGACACCGCCAGTCAGAGAAATTTTTGCAATGCCCGGATGTTCACAAATGGCCCGGCCAATCTCATGCGTGCCATGAATAATTTGAAATAAACCAGATGGCAGGCCGGCATCGGCCAGAATATCGGCAACCTTATGCGCAACCAACGGTGTCATTTCAGACGGTTTCAAAATAAAGGCATTGCCAGCGGCCAGCGCGGGTGCTGACTTCCAACAGGCGATCTGCATCGGATAGTTCCACGCCCCTATGCCGGCACATACACCAAGCGGCACCCGGCTGGTATAGCTGATTGCCCCATCCCATTTATTATAGTCACCTGATTGTGTGGTGATGGCCGCGGCAAAAAAATCAAAGGCATCAGTGCCAGATGGCACATCGGCGCTTTCGGCTTCGCTGTATAATTTGCCAACATCCATCACTTCAAGACGCGCCAGTTCAGCGTTTGTCTCGCGCATCAATGCCGCGGCGCGGTGCAGAACGCGCGCCCGTGTTAATGGTTCAACAGCCGCCCAACTGCGCTGGGCAACGGCGGCAACAGCCACCGCTTCATCAAGCATTTCTCTGGTGGCGGGTTCAATTTTTGCAATAACCTCGCCGGTTGCTGGATAAATTTTGTCAATGGAAGCTAGCGGGCTGGTGACCGGTTTCCCACCGATCAGAGACTGGCAAATTTGCATCGGTTTTAACCTTGTTATGGTTATTGGTTTGCATGTGGTGACGTTGTGGCATGCTGGCCTGTGTCACCTGCACGCCCCAAGCCTAGCCTAAAACAGTCTGGCAAAAAAATCATTTGCACAATTCATCAAATATCCTGCAAAATTTGATGATGGGGAGATGGTAATGTCTGAAATCATTGTTGACCTTGATGAAGCCCGGCGTGATTTGGCCGCGGTATTTCGTTGGACCGCTCGCGAATCGATGCATGAAGGGATTGCCAATCATTTTTCCTATGCTGTTTCGGATGATGGCCAGCAGTTTTTAATGAACCCCTATGGGGTGCATTTCTCGCGGATGAAAGCCAGTGATTTGTTGTTGCTGGATGCGCGTAAGACGCCTGATGATTATGGGGAAAATGTCGACCCGACAGCATGGTGTATTCATGGTGCCATGCACCGCAACAACCCGCAGGCACGTTGTATCATCCATCTTCATTCAAAATATGCCACGGCGTTGAGCGCGCTCAAAGACCCATCCTTGCCAGCTGTGGATCAGACCACCTGTAGGTTTCACAACCGCGTTGCCATTGATACTGGATTTGGTGGTATGGGGTTAGATGATGAAGCCGAACGACTGTCGCGATGTCTTGGCAACAAACATATGCTGATGATGGGAAATCATGGATTTTTAAGTGTGGGAGAGACGCCAGCTTTAGCGTTTGACCTTGCTTACCATTATGAACGTGGCTGCCGAACATATATCACCGCCCTATCAACTGGGGCACCTTTGTCATTTTTGCCCAGAAATGTTGCCGAAAAAACTGCTGGTCAATGGGAAGAATATGACAAATCTGTTTGCAAGCATCTGGCGGCGATTCGTACTATCCTTGATGAAGATGAGCCTGAATATAGACTTTAGGTGAAGAACTCTACTCGTCTAAGCCGACTCTTACCCAGGTTGACCAATGGCACTTGTGTTGGCGATAAACTCATCCTGAAAGTCATTTCAAAAAATTGTTGTTTGTCAATTGGATTGGTCGCTTTCTCTCAAAAAATGTCGATTTTGAGGGATTAAAGACTGGATATCGAGCCGTAACGTTGCCATGATGATGAAA
>CAJWSS010000008.1:0-23304 GCA_913045915.1 uncultured Alphaproteobacteria bacterium
TCGTGTCGAGAACTTCTTTGATCATTTCTGGGTCAAGTGCCGAGGTTGGTTCATCAAACAACATCAGCTGTGGTTGCATACACAACGCGCGGGCGATGGCCACACGCTGTTGTTGACCACCTGATAATTGACCAGGATATTTGTGGGCCTGCTCAGGAATTTTCACACGGGTCAGGAAATGCATAGCAGTTTTTTCAGCCTCAGCCCGCGGTGTTTTACGCACCCAGATTGGCGCAAGCATACAATTTTCTATTATTGTCAGATGTGGGAATAGATTAAAATGTTGAAACACCATACCGACTTCGCGGCGAATCTCATCAATATTTTTGACATCATTATTTAGCTCGATGCCATGGACATGTATGTCACCCTGTTGATGCTGCTCCAGTCGGTTTAGACAGCGAATTAAGGTAGATTTGCCAGACCCAGACGGTCCGCACACAACAATCCGCTCTCCTCTCGCAACACTTAAATTTATATCCCGCAAAACATGGAATTGGCCAAACCATTTATTCACATGCTCCATTGAGACGACCACCTCATTGGATTGGATTTTTTTGTTATTTTGAGCCATGTGTTAACCTTGTCAAAAATAAATCTAGTGTCCTTTATCAAGCTTTCTCTCTAGGTACATCGAATACCGAGACATTCCAAAACAAAAAACAAAGAAGATTGACGCCACAACCAAGTACCCTGTTGGGCTTTGTACGGGGGTGGACCAAGCTGCATCAGCAAGTGTTGACTGAGTTGCTCCCAATAGATCGAATATACCAACAATGCTGACCAGTGAAGTGTCCTTGAAAACACTAATTACAGTATTAACAATGCCAGGCAAAACATGCTTTAGCGCTTGTGGCAAAATTACCAAACGCATGGATTGCCAATAAGTCAAACCCATCGAGTCTGCTGCTTCATATTGACCTTTATCAATCGCCTGCAAACCACCACGAATAACTTCTGCCATGTAAGCCGATTGCCATAGGGTTACCCCAATAAGGGCTCGCAAAAGAGAGTCAAAATTAACCCCGTCGGGCATAAACAAGGGAATCATCACAGAAGCCATGAATAGGACAGTGATTAATGGCACTCCTCGCCAAAACTCGATAAAAATTATTGAAAGACTTCTGATGATTGGCATTTCGGAGCGCCTTCCGAGCGCTAATAAAATACCCAAGGGTAGAGAGGCTACAATAGCTGTGGTCGCCACAACCAGCGTTATCAGCAACCCGCCCCAGTCTCGAGTATCAACACTTATCAATCCTGACTCAAAACCTGTGGCAACAGCAAACGCCGCGATGAATATCAGCGCCCAACCAGCAATACCTGCTACCGCCACAAGGTCATTGAAGATCGGAGGCAACTTGCCTTTCGTGCCAAGACGATTAATTGTTATGAACAAAAGTCCGAGTAACGTGTAGACACCAACACCCACCGTCGAAAAACCACTGCCACCACCACTTAACATCACCGTGGCGAACATTGGATAAAACACTAAGAGCACGAAGCCAATTATTTTTCGGAACGGCAGGGGCTCAAATAAAACCCAAGCCAGCATCGTTCCGCCGAGCAAGTAAGTGACGTTGACCCGCCAAATTTCGCTAGTTGGATAGGCGCCGTACATTATGAATTTTGCCTTTGCGATGATATACGGCCAACATGCACCGTGCCAACCATCTGGCAAATCACCACCCTGTTCTGTTGTCCAACATGCTTGGCGCTTTAGCCCATCGGGATCAGACCAAACGGCAGAGATAAAAGCGAAATCGACAAAGCCATATATCTGTGTTGCAAAAAAATAAAAAACAATACCTGTAAAAAGTGCGGTCAAGACCGATTTTACGCAAGATTGTACCGAAGAAAAATCAGACATACTTTGGAAGATGTGGTGGTAAAGCCAACCCTTTACACCAACCTCTGATGGAGGTGCTGGCAAGAGCGGAGCCTCTATTTCTCGAACAAAGGGCGTCGCGAGAATGTTTACAGAAGCTTCCGCTATTTTTTTCCCTTTTTTGGCCATTGCTAGCGCCCTACAAGCTTTACTCTGCTATTGTACCAATTCATGAATGCTGCGGTGACAAGAGAAAATGTTAGATAGACCATCATCATCATGAATATCATTTCAATCTCTTTACCAACTTGGTTCAGTGCTGTACCGGCAAAAACAGAGACCAGTTCGGGGTAAGCAATTGCCACAGCCAGAGAAGAATTTTTTGTTATGTTTAAATATTGAGAAGTAAGAGGTGGAATAATCACCCGTAAAGCTTGCGGGATAATGACAAGGCGGAGGGTAAAATTTGGGCGCAATCCTAACGCGAAAGAAGCCTCTGTTTGCCCCTTGCTGACGGCCAATATTCCACCTCTGACTATCTCAGCAATAAAGGCAGCCGTGTATAGAGACAAGGCGAGCCAAACAGCCAACATCTCCGGCACTATCAGCATCCCCAAACCAGGTTGATATCCTCGTTGCAACATTGGTCCAGTTTCTCTGAACTCAGGTATTTCCCAGAGAAGCGGGCTTCCTAACAAAAAATAAATGAGACCAGGGAGCAGCAAAATTGCGCCAAGCCCAAGCCAAAAAACAGGTAAAATTTCACCTGTCGTTTCTTGTCGTTTTTTATCGTAACGGCGTAGACCCAGAACCAACAGAAAACTGAGCAGAAATGCAATTATAACATAACCAAATCCATCTTGGGGAAGTGGAGATGGCAGGTACATACCAGTGATATTTAAACCGGCAACCCCAGGGAGAATTTCAAACTTCTCTCTTTTCCCCGGCATTGCTCGCAAAACAGCGAAATACCAAAAAAATAGCTGTAGCAAAAGCGGGATATTTCTAAGAAGTTCAATGTAGGTGGTGGCAAAGGATTTGAAAACAATGTTACTTGATAGCCTCATGACTCCCATTGTGAAACCTAGCACGGTCGCCGCAACAATTCCCAATATTGCCACCAAAAAGGTGTTAGCTATCCCAATAAAATACACTTCCCAGTACGTTGACTTGCCTACCTCATAATCAAACAGCCAGGTACCAAATGTTTGGCTGATTTGAAATCCTGCGGTGCTGCTCAAAAAATTAAAGCCGAGAGATTTGCCCTGAGCATCAAGATTTGTAAGCGTGTTATTTATTAACCAATAAAAACCAAATAAGACAATCAGAAGCATCGTTATCTGCAAAACAATGCCACGCACTTTTTTGTCGTTTAAGGCTTGTTCAACAGATCTATTGTGCGCTTTTTCCAAACTCACAATCAATGCCCACCCTTTGTAATAAACAAACGCCCAGCGTTAAACGCTGGGCGTCTAAAATATTTTTTGACTTAGCGAATGGGAGCTGCGTAGAGAATTCCACCATTACTCCACAGTGCGTTCACGCCTCGATCGAGCTTGAGAGGCGTATTTGGCCCCACATTTAATTCATAGCTCTCACCGTAGTTGCCAACAGCTTTGATAGCATTGAGCGCCCAGTCATTTGAGAGGCCAATTTCCTCGCCAAACTTACCTTCTGCACCAAGCAATCGTTTTACCGCGGGATCCTCGGAAGATGACGCCTTTGATGCTGCATTGGCTTTGTTTATCCCCATTTCTTCTGCGTTGATCAGAGCCCTGAGGGTCCAGCGGACAATATTGAACCATTGATCATCACCTTGACGAACGACAGGCCCGAGAGGCTCTTTTGAGATGATTTCAGGCAAGACAACATGCGCGTCAGGGTTCGTAAGCTTGCCACGCTGGGCTGCCAAACCTGAACGATCAGTTGTGTATACGTCACAGCGTCCCGCGTCATAAGCCGCCACGACCTCATCCGCCTTCTCAAAAGCTACAAGGTTAAAGCTCATGTTATTCGAGCGGAAATAGTCTGTAATATTCAACTCAGTGGTTGTGCCAGTATTGGTGCAGATGTTTGCGCCGTTCAATTCAGTCGCTGACTTAACACCCAACGAAGTTGGCACCATCATACCCTGGCCATCGTAATAATTAACGCCCGCAAAATTAAGTCCCAATTGGGTGTCACGTGTCATAGTCCATGTCGTATTACGCGACAATATGTCAATCTCACCAGAGCTTAAAGCAGTAAATCTTTGCTTGGCTGAAAGCGGAGAAAACTTAACTTTGTCGCCATCGCCAAAAATTGCTGCTGCAACAGCACGGCAAAGGTCGACATCTAAGCCGGTCCATTTGCCACTATCATCAGCATTTGAAAAACCAGGCAAACCCTGCGAGACGCCACATTGCACAAAGCCTTTGGCTTTGACAGCCTCAAGGGTCGACACTTTTGCGGCTTCAACTTCAACAATTTTCTCAACCTCAACGATTTCTTTCTCGCCTTGGCCAATTACAAACCCGACACCGGCCCCCACAACAAGTGCGACAGCTCCTAATACAATATTGTTCATCTTAATCCCCATTAATTTTCATTGCCTTGGTATAATATGTGTGTGTGTTTCCTTTGCAAGACAAAATGGGGTGCGGAGTGTCAGGTCTAACTCAAAATTTAGTCTTTGACGTTATAATTCAGTGACTCGCTTGATTTGAAACCACTGAAAAATTCTATATTAATTTTAGGTCTTCTTTAAAATAAGGGTTGGACCAAGCCATTTGACCCGCAGAGCCGCGAATCGTAATACGGAACCATTTGGACCGAAATTCTGACAAATCAAATTTCGCCGCCGTAATATTCTTACCATGACTTGCCAACGCCAAATGGCCCTCACCGCTCACGACGATGCTATCGACTGGCGTTGTGTGCACAGCCAAAACTCCACCCTCTAATCGCAAATCAGTAAAATCAGCACCCGTGGAGGCATAATGATGACCAGCTTTCAACGCCGCGACGAGCGCATGTTGCGACAGCTCTCCTGCAGCAACCATTACCCAGCCACCGCCCCAATCTGGCAGTTCAAAATGCGAGTCATCGGTCGCGGTAAAGCTTATTTTTTTGCCCTCATTCAGCAAATAATCGGCAATCGCAATGCCGCTACCGCGTGCCGATGTGACCACACAAGAATGGTTGTAGATTTCCACCGCATCAGCCGCCGCCACTTGCATGGCTTCATCGGTTGTCATCGTATACCATTCCGGATGCGCCAGCGATACATAGGCGCCCGCGGCTTGCGCACGGGCAATCAGGTCTGGGGCGGTTTCTTTTGCATCAGGACAGGCAAAATCAAGTGGCAGGCCATTGGCCACAATATGCCATACGCCATCTTGATCATATGTTTTGCCATAGCAATGAAGCTCAGCTGACGGCAAAATGATAAAGCCTTTGCGATCAAGGGCGCGGCCATCACACACGCTTGTTGCGGCAAACCGGTCATCGATCCATAAATGGTCAGAAAGGCAGGTAAAATCATACCCAAGGTCGGCATATTTTTCGACTACGGCCTCGGGGGACAACAGGCCATCAGAATGGGTTGAATGCCCATGCAAATTGCCGCGATATAAGGAATAACCAAGTCCAAATGGTGCCAGTTTCATAAAAAAACACTCCCGGGCTCTGCCGCCACCAAATAGATTTTTGGCGTTTTTTACTGGACTATGGATCTCGCTAACAGGCAAGCACAAAAAACGATCACGCCCGCTTTTGACACCGCCTGACCGCTACTATCAACGCGGCCCACAAGCGATTGACAGCCCTCGCTGGTTCGGGGCAGAGTGCCGGTTGTTACGCCGCGACATGAAGTCAGTTTTTACCGCTTGCGCGGCAGTGGCAGGTTATTTCTTGTTTGTAGGTGTCTTCGGCTTTGTCAAACCATCACAGCACAGTCTGGTCAGCGCCATGGTGATGCCGGGCTGGTTTACTGCCTATATGAACGGCAAGCCTGCGCGGTTTGGCACCTTGCTGGCACTGGCCGGCATATTGGTCTTAACGCCTGATACATTGGTGATCAGACTGTCCGGGCTTGAACGCTGGACCTTAATGGGCTGGCGCGGCCTATTGATGGGGGTGATGTCATTCGCCATTTGGTGGGTATTATTCACCCGCCAACCATGGCGTGATTTACGCACCATTATGACATGGCAAGGGCTGTTTGTGATTGCCACATTCAGCCTGAATTCTGTGACATTTACCCTTGGCATTGTCGAAACATCTGCCAGCGTGGTGTTAACAGCGGTGGCCACCATGCCAGTGTTTGCGGCGATTTTATCTGCCTTTTTGTTACAAGAACGACAAGGCTGGCGCGGCTGGGCGGCAATTTTCACCGCGATGGCGGGTGTCGGCATTGTGGTGGCCGACGGTAGCAGCGCCATTGGCCAGCCCGACGGATCAGTCATGCTTGGTGCGCTCTACGGCGTGCTAACGGCCATTGGTCTTGCCGTCACTTTTACCTTTGCCCGCAAATATCCATGGCTGGCGATCCTGCCAGCCGCCGCATTTGGGGCCTTTATCAGCGGCATGATCGGTCTATCACTAGCGGAACAAGACAAAATATTTGACGTGCCGTTGTGGACAGTATTGACCATGGGGTTGATATTATTGCCAGTGTCTTTCACCTGTCTCAATCTGGCCCCGCGCTATACCAGCGCCGCGGTTGTCAGTTTGGTGATGCTGTTGGAAATGGTGATTGGGCCATTCTGGGTCTGGCTTGGCATTGGCGAACGCCCTTCACCAATGATGATGGGCGGCACCGCCATCGCATTGGCGGCGCTTGGCTTTCATATTATTCGCTCCCAATGGTTTGCCGCCAGCCAGACAAATACCGATTAGACGCCAGCAACAGCCCGGCGCCCAATCGGTGGATTGCGCCTATGAAGCAGGTGGCAAGGTTTCACGGTAGCCCGGCACCGCGGCGGCAAAATCACCAAGCCAATCCTGTAGATTGGCCGCATGATCCCGCCAGTTCAGTTGCTGTCTAAAATCCAAATAATCAAGCACACAGGCCAACGCAATTTCACCGGCATCAGGCATGGCCCCATTGCGATATTGTGGGGAAGATGCCGCGATGACCTCTAGCCCGCGTTGAATTTTTTCGCGCTGGTAGGTCACAAAGCTCTCGACATATTTATCCTCAGGCCGCATACGGCCTTCATAAACAACCAAGATCGCCGCATCCATGATCCCATCCATCAGCGCGGCGCGGGTTAATGTTTCAAACCGCGCGGCACCAGCCGCCGGGATTAGCTTGCCGCCCCCCGCCTTGGCATCAAGATATTCAACAATCACTCGGCTGTCATAAAGAATGGTGCCACCATCCTCAAGCGCTGGGATTTTTCCTAGTGGATTGACCGACCGGATCGGATCGTCAGCATCCATTGTATTGGTCTCGACAAGTTCCAGTTCACCAGCAAACCCCAGAACATGGGCGGCCAGCTTGACCTTGCGCACAAAAGGCGATGATTGGCTGTGACAGAGTTTCATGTGTGTTTGTCCCTTCAGATAAAATAGCGTGCGAAAGACTAACATTGCTTGGCGGCAACCGAAATGTTTTTTGCCGCGCACCCAGCCAGTAATTTAGCCAACGCCAGTGAAATAATCGCTTAAATAATCGCTGTTTCTGGCAGCGGCGTTTGCGTTAAAATACGGTCAAAACCAAAAGCGCTTAGATCCAGTGTCTGATAGGTACCAGACACAATATGTTCAGCAATGCCGCGGCCCATTGCTGGTGATTGCTGCAGACCATGTCCAGAAAATCCATTCATAAAATAAAAATTTGGCATATCCGGGTGCGGCCCAATAACCGCATTGGCGTCAAGCACATTATAGGCATAATGCCCGACCCATTCGCGCTCTACTTTGATGGCTTCAAAAGCCGGCACCCGGTGCGCCAAAGCCGGCCATACCTTGTCTTGCCAAATATGCAAATCCATCTCGAAATTGTCCGGTGCGACAGCCACATCATGATCTGGCGCACAGCCAGCAAGAAAATAGGCACCGTGCCGCAAAAAATGCACACCCGTTGGATCAATTGTCAGCGGCAGTGACTGCGTCATTGGCGTTTGTGCACTAAACACAAAACTAAACCGCCGCCGCGGCTCCACCGGTAAATCAAAACCGGCCATCGCCGCCACCTCGCTGGCGCGTGGGCCGGCCGCATTAATCACCACCCCCGGCACCACCTGATCGCCTGATGCCAGATGGACGGCCGTCACCCGGCCCCGCGCATGGTCAAGCGCCACCACCTGATCATGGCGGTATACCACACCCCGTTTACTGGCGGCGCGGCGCCACCAGTCAAATATACCAGCACCATCAAAATAGCCTTCATCACGCCGGTTATGACTGCCAAGAATGATGTCTTCCAGATTGTAAAAAGGATAGTGGCGAGCGATCTCTTCTGTTGTCATGATTTGCGTGCCGGCACCAAGACTGGCCTGAAGTTGCTGTTGGCGTTGCAATTGTTTGGCAAAGCCATCGCTTTGTGCCAGATACATATAACCAAAACTATCAAGGGCAATATCAGGGGCCGCCGGGTCTTTCATATGCTGCTTGAAATTTCGCACCATTTCGACAGCAAATTGCGCAATCTTAATATTCAACGCATTGGCATATTGCTGGCGCACGCAGCTATGGGTATGGCTTGTCGAACAAAAACTATAAGTTGGGTCGCGCTCTATCACCAGAATGCGCCCATCAAATTCTGGATGATGCGACAAGAACCACGCCGCCGCCGACCCCATCATCGCCCCGCCAATGATCACAACATCAAACATGTTAGTCTTGTCTGATAGGTGATGCTGCGTCATGCCATTGGCCCTTTGTTTAACCGCGCCAGCTAGAGGCGAAACCGGGTTGGGCTGAACGCGGCCGCGTCCATTGACGGCGGTGTATTGTCGATCAGCGCCGTTAACAGCTGGGCGGACCCCGGTGCCAATGACAGCCCCAGATGCTGATGCCCGAAATTGAACCACAACCCATCATGACGCGGTGCCGCACCAATCATCGGCAATGAGTCAATTAATGTGGGACGGCGCCCCATCCATGGGGTCTGATCAAGCTGATCTTTCATATCATATGCCTGCCGCGCCATCGCAACAGCCTGATTAATCTGCTGATAATTTGGTGGGGCATCTCGGTCGGTGAGCTCTACCCCTGATGTCACCCGCAAGCCCGCCTTCATTGGCGCCATCACAAAACCAGCTTCGATATCATGGATCGCACGGTGCAAAGCCGGCGCCTCACCCGGCTGAAGATGCATATGGTAACCGCGTTCCCAAGCCATCGGAATGCGATAGTCAAGCCAGCTGGCCATTTCTGCCGACCATGCACCAGCCGATAGAACCAGATCATCCGCGGTAAATGTGTTTGCCCCACATTCGACGCACCAGCCGGCGTTTTGTTGGCGCAAGCCAGTAACTTTGGTTTGTTCAACAACGCCGCCAAGACTCTGAAACAGCGCCACATAAGCATCGGTTAAATCAGCCGGGCTTGACACCGCGCATGTGTCATCCATTAACACGGCTTTGCAATAGATCGGCTTTAGCCCCGGTTCAATTTGCCTGATTTGTTCACGCTCATAGACAGTAAACCGGGCGCCAAAGGATTTAACAATTTCAAGGTCCTTGCTGAATTTAGCAAATCCAGCCTCGGTTCTAAATAGTTTCAGCCATCCGGTTTGCCGCAATAAATGGTCAACACCAGCCGCCTTAATCAACTCCTTGTGTGCGTCCAGCGATAGGGTCAAGAGCTGACGCAACGCAGAGGCAGCATGCAGCACATGCGCTTTGCGGCAGTAGGATAAAAATTTCAAAAACCATGGCAGGCGTTTAAGCACAAACCACCGATTCACCCGTACGCCAAGGGTTCGGTTAAGCAATATTTTTGGCAAGATTTTTACAAGGCCCGGATTATTCATCACCAGAAATGATGCTTCGGCAAGCATGCCGGCATTACCATAGGATGTCTCACGGCCCGGCTTTTTTGCGTCAATCAACCTGACATGATGGCCGGCACGTTGTAGGGACAAGGCGCTGCACACGCCAACAATGCCCCCACCAACAACAATGATGTCTTTTGCCATCACCCATCCTTTCCTTGTGGCGCCCTCTACGGCTGGCTAAACAAATAGATTAACCACACTTAAAATTATGCCGCCCACCAGCGCATAAGCAAGTGCTGTCCACAAATTCGGCCCCAACACAAGTTGGCGTGATGGCACCTTGAACAGATTTGCACAAGTAATCACCGATAGTGACGCCACTGAACTCATTGTGCCAGCGCCCCAGCCAATAAGATGCGCCTGCATCAGCAGGGCGGGATGCGCATCCGCATGGCCGCCGCTAAAGACCGCTAGCATGGCGGTGCTACTGATCACCGGATGCACCCCCACCACCGATGCCAGCATCATCCCAAGCGGCGTCAGAATAATCGCCACATACCCCGGAATAACGCCATCATAAAAACTGGCAATTAGGGCTGAAAAGGCACCAGTGCGGGTGGCAAAATACCCGATCAACATCGCCATGGTGATAATCAAAATATCATCGGCAGTGGCAATCATACTGTTTTTGGTTTCGCTCAGAATGGTCGATATATTGCCCGGATGCCGGAAAAATTGAACCGCAACCAAAAGCGGCATCACCACCACAACAGCCGACAGGGCGGTAAAGTCAAAAATTAATGCCGCCGCTAGCACCGTCCCCAGAACGATAACCAACCGCATGGTCACCGGCTTTAGACAGCCTAACGCAGATGACAGACGGGCAATTGAAAAATCCTTGTTTAAAAGTGGTAACGAAACCAAGGCAAATAGGATGGTTGTGACCGCGCCAATTCCCAGACCGATCCATGAATTAGCTTTGTCGGTGAAGGTTTGACCAATCGCAAAGGCGACAAAAAATGGTGACCAGGCCGCCGCGGTCACCATGCCACGAAGCGCCGATTCAGCCGCCAGTCGACGCCGTTCTGCATCAGCGTCCGGGGGAACCGCCGCAGATAAAATCGCCAGTGACCCGGTGTTAATCACACTGCCAAAGATATTCGCCGCAAGGTGAAACCCGCTGGCTGACGCCGATGCTGGCAATTGCGCCAATGACTGCTGGGTCCGGCGCACTGATGGCATGGTTGATGCGGTCGCCCGCACCAGCGCCATAGTTGGCAATAACGCGGTGAAAATAAGCACATACCGGCCCGCCGCCCACCATTCGTCAGCCGTTGGCCGGTGATCCAGCAAAAACCAACCAACCACCACCAACACCAGCAGGATCAAAACCGTGTCGCGGCGCAACCTCGGCAATGTCAAAATCACAAAACCGGCAAACCCAATCACACCAATATCAACCCATGCGTGTGATGCCGAACCAAACACAACTTGAATCAGGGCCGCCAGCCACGCGCTGCACAACAATACAAGCCGCGTTGGATTGACCATTGGTCGAATTTCAAACATGCACGGGTTACTTCACTTAGACCAGATTGATAGTGTGCGGCATGGGTAAAAAAAGGTGAACGTCCCTACCGGCAGGTTTATCATGCACCCAATTGGGTCACTTGCTCAAGCTCTTCTTGATGTAACAGCCACGCCTCTTCAACCGCACTGAGTTGTGCGTCTATGCGGGCAAGTTCGGCACCAAGCGCGGCAATATTGTGCGCATTGGACGGGTCATAAAACCCGGGTGCGGACATTTTTGTTTCGATGGCTTGTTTTTGCGCACCGAGGGTTTCTAATTCTGTTTCACAGCTTCGTATTTTAGCACGCACCGCGCTGGTATTTTGCCGGCGCTGGCGGCCAGTCGATAATTGTTTATCAACTGGCTTTGTCGTTGGTTTGTCGGCATTTACCGTGCTGGCACCGCCCCGTTTTGCCAACAGCCATTTTTTATAATCCGTCATATCGCCGTCAAAGGCAGAAACATGGCCATGTTCCACTAGCCACAAACGGTCGGCAACCATTTCGACCAAATGCGCATCATGACTGACAAGAATGACACAGCCTTCATAGCTATTGAGTGCATGGACCAGCGCTTCGCGGCTTTCAATATCAAGATGGTTTGTTGGCTCATCCAGAATCAAAATATGCGGCGCGTCAATCGCGGCGATAGCCATCAGCAGGCGCGCCTTTTGCCCACCAGAGAGTCGTTCGACCGGGTTATCAACAATATCAGCACCGATGCCAGCCGCACCAAGACGGGCACGCAATTGGGTTGGCAGTTCCTGAGGCCGTAATCGTTGCATATGTTGAAACGCAGATTCGCCCGGCACCAATTCATCAAGTTGATGCTGGGCAAAAAAGCCGATACGCAATTTTGCCGCACGCCGCACGGTGCCAGATAATGGCGCCAATCTGTCGGCTAACAATTTCGACAGGGTCGATTTACCCTCGCCATTTGCGCCAAGCAAGGCAATACGGTCATCGGCGTCGAGGCGCAAATCAAGCTTGCGTAAAACCGGCGTCCCATTATAGCCGACAGCTACCTGATCCAGCACCAACACCGGCGGCGGCAATGGTTCGGGTGTGGGAAAATTGAATCCCGCCACAACGCGTTCTGATATAGCGGTAATGGGTTGCATTTTTTCAAGCTGTTTGAGACGCGATTGTGCCTGACGTGCTTTCGATGCTTTATATCTGAACCGATCAACAAAGGCCTGAATATGCTTGCGTTGGGCGTCTTGCTTTTGCCGCAGGGACTCTTGTTGCTCTAATTTCATGCGGCGTTCGGTTTCAAACTGATCATATCGACCGGTGTAATAGGTCAAACCACAATCGGTAAGGTGCAAAATGCCGGTGACTGACCGGTTGAGCAAGGTGCGGTCATGCGAGATCACCAGCACCGTATGTTTATATTTGGCAATGAATGACTCAAGCCAAATCGCGCCTTCCAGATCCAGATAGTTGGTTGGCTCATCAAGGAGCAATAAATCAGGTTGCGCAAACAATACAGCCGCTAGCGCCACCCGCATGCGCCAGCCACCAGAAAATTCATGGCATGGCCGTACCTGTGCCGCCTGATCAAACCCCAATCCCGCCAGAATACTAGCGGCCCGCGCTTCACCGCTATAGGCATCAATATCTATCAGCCGTGCATGAATTTGACCTAGACGATCTGCATCCGTCGCGGTATCGGCCTCGGCTAACAGCTGATGGCGTTCATGGTCAGCGGCCAACACCGTATCCAGCAGGCTGATATCACTGGCTGGTGCCTCTTGGTCGACACCGCCAATACGAAAATCTGCCGGCACTTCAATTTGCCCACCATCAACTTCCCATTCTTTGCGGATCAACCGAAATAAGGTGGTTTTTCCAGACCCATTCCGACCAACAATACCCACTTTATGACCGGTCGGAATCACCGCCGATGCAGTGTCAAATAACGGCTTGCCGTCAATGGCAAATGACAAATTGTGAATTTTTAACATGGCGGAATCGGCCTGCCCGTTTGTGCCTGATTTATTGAGGAGAGGTCATGCCACGCCGCCTGAATGCTATTGCGGGTTCAATGTATGCCAATAGGGGTTAGACCCATATAATGACGCCATGAAATCAACAAAAGCACGGGTCCGTTTGGGCAGAATTGTGGTTTTTGGATAGACCGCAAAAATATCAAAATTTGTCCATGTGTAATCGGCAAATAATGGCCGTAACAGACCACGGTTCAGCGCCTCATAATGTAAAAATTGTGGCAAATTGACCATGCCATGTCCGGCGATGGCAAGTTCGCGTAACACATCACCATTATTTGCCGACATTTTCGGCTTCACTCGTAACACGCCAGTCTTACCGTCTGGATCGGTATAGTGCCAGTCTTGTGGATTCCGGTCATTCGAATAGATTAATGCTGGCAGATGTTGCAGATCTTCAGGCGATGATAAAGCAGGCAATTGGTCAACCACCAAGGGGGCGGCGGCAGGCAAGAACCGTACATTGGATATTTTGCGGGCAATCAGGCTCGAATCTGTCAACGTGCCAATCCGGATGGCCACATCAAACCCTTCGGCAATCAAGTCAACGCGCTTGTCGCTCAGATCCATCTCGATGCGCACCTCGGGGTTGGCGTGCATGAACTGGGCAATCGCAGATGACATGTGTGCCAGCCCAAATGATAAAGGGGCGCTGACCCGCAAAACCCCGCTTAAAGAGCCACCAGCGTTGCTGACTTCCTGTTGCGCGTCTTCAAGATCGCTCAAAATCAGCTTGCACCGCTCAAAAAACACTTGTCCAGTTTCATTGAGATAAAGCCGGCGTGTAGAACGTTGAATAAGCGCCGTACCGAGGCGTAATTCAAGATCGCGCAACCGGCGGCTCACCGCTGAAACGGCGATACCTAACCGATCTGCGGCTTGGGTTAAGCTGCCAGTTTCTACAATAGTAACAAAGGCACGCAATTCTTCAATCTGGCTCATCGTTTGATAGACTACGCTATTTTTCTGTAAATTAGAATTATATTTTGTATTTTCACCCATTTATTTCTATTCAGGTTAACAATAATGATTGTATTGCCATGGGGGTCCTCCCCCCTCCCATGGCGTTTCTTTTTTACAGCAACAGATCGGTAGCTAGCTTATGACAGCAATAACACCGAAAATATTGCGTATCGACGGCAGTACCCGGCACAGCGAGTCGGTCAGCCGCGCATTGACTGATCTGGCCGTTGCAACGTTGCAAGACCAATTTGGTGTGGCGAATGTTACCCAGCGCGATACACGCAGCGGCATTGGCAATATTTCAAGCGCATGGCGCAACGCCAGCTTGACACCGAACGAATCAAGATCGCCTGAAGACCGCGCTGTCCTTGCCCAGTCTGAAGCGCTGATGAACGAAGCGGCCGCCGCTGATTTGTTGTTAATCGCCGTGCCCATCTACAATTTTAGCATTCCAGCAGCCTTAAAATCATGGATTGATCTGATTTGCCGTGACAATGTTGATGGTGCGCGCGCCCATGATCTGACTGGCCAATCGATAAACAAGCAGGCGCTGATCATTCTGACGTCGAACTACACATTGGCAAACGCGGATGATGATTTTGCCACGCCCTATCTCAAATTCATTATGAAATTTATCGGCATAGACTCGGTGTCATTCATCGACGCGACCGGCCTTGCGAATGATCAGCCGGGCATCTTAGCCCGCGCCCAAGAGGCGGTTAAAGCCCATTGCATGGACATTGCCAACAACTGGAACAAGCAAACCGCCGCTGAATAAGCGCCCAGACGGCTTGGACAGTTGGGTAAAGACCGCTACGCTACAACGATATGTTGGAGCGATGCCATGGCAGAAATAAAAATAGAACCAAGCTGGAAATCCCGTCTTAAGGGAGAATTTGCCGCTGATTATATGCAGAGGCTTGGTCAATATCTGCGCGCTGAAAAAGCGGCTGGCAAAAAAATTTACCCGCCGGGGAACGAGATTTTTCATGCCTTCGCGCTGACACCGTTTGATCACGTGAAAGTGGTGATTTTAGGTCAGGACCCTTATCACGGCGCGGGTCAGGCACATGGCCTCAGCTTTTCAGTGCGCCCGGGCATAGCCAAGCCGCCATCACTGCAGAATATTTTTAAAGAATTGCAGTCCGATCTTGGCATTCAGCCACCGCCGCATGGCAATCTTGAAAATTGGGCAAAAGCCGGCGTTTTATTGTTAAACAGCTGTCTGACTGTCGCTGATGGACAGGCCGCGGCACATGCTGGCAAGGGGTGGGAGACATTTACCGATGCGGTGATTGATCAACTCAATCAAAATAAGCGCCATCTTGTGTTCATCTTGTGGGGCCGCAAAGCCCAGGAAAAAGGCGCCAAAATTGACCGGGATCGACATCTTGTCTTAACCAGCGCGCACCCCTCGCCACTGGCCGCGCATAATGGATTTTTTGGCAGTGCGCCATTCTCCAAGACCAACGCCTATCTATGCCAGCATGGCATAACGCCAATCAATTGGGACGTCACCGCCAATCAGTGACAGTGGCAAAATAATCAAAGCCAAATCTAATTTTTATCTGTAACATCGGAAGTTCATCTGCATCTAAATGATGCATGATCAACCGTCCCTTGGTAAACGAGCCAGCATCAATGCAAGATAATCCGCGACGCGGCATTCTGTTAATGATTGCAACAACCATTATTTTTGCCGCTCAAGATGGCATATCCCGCTATCTGGCAGGTTCTTATGACATCATTACCATTGTGGCCATTCGCTATTGGTTTTTTGCCTTATTTGTTTGTGCATTCAGCGCCCGCAAATCAGGCGGGTTCAAACGCGCCGCCACCACCAGCCAACCATGGTTGCAGGTTGGCCGGGGTGTTCTTTTGGTCACGCAAATATGTGTGGCCGTTCTTGGCTTTAGCCAAGTGGGATTGGTACAATTTCATGCTATTTTTGCCAGCTACCCGTTGATGGTGATGGCATTATCAGTGCCGTTTTTGGGCGAAACAGTCGGCTGGCGTCGATGGCTGGCGGTTGGCTGTGGATTTGTCGGTGTCTTGGTGATTTTGCAACCCGGCTCGGCGGCTTTTGGCAGCAACGCGATTATTCCATTATGCGCCGCGGTCTTGATGGCAACCTATGGTGTGTTAACCCGTTTTGCCGCGCGGCGCGATAACGCTATGACAAGTTTCTTTTGGACCGGTGTCGCCGGCGCTATTGCCATCACCTGCGTTGCGCCGTTTTTCTGGCATCCGCCGCAAGGCGCAGATTGGTGGTGGATGGCACTGCTATGCATCACTGGGGCGAGTGGGCATTATTGTCTGATCAGCGCGCTTGACACAACACATGCGTCAACCATTCAGCCCTTTGCCTATCTTCAACTGGTATTTGCCTCGGCCATTGGCATTGTCATTTTTAGCGACCAGTTGGACCGTGCGCTGGTCATTGGCAGTGTGATGATTGTTGGGTCCGGGCTATTCGCGCTGAGTCGCGAGCGCCGCGCCCATTTATCATCACCAGCAAATCGCTAACTGCCCTGCCCGGCCAGCCGCGGGGCAGACACCGCCACAGTCATCCAGCAATCCTTGAACCGCCCTTCGGTCACTTTTTCGACAATCCATGCAAATTGCATCACCTTGCCATTACCAGCTTCCATAAACACATCGAATTGTTGCCATCCATCACCTGAATTTGCCGGCACAATGTGATGCGATGCGTGATTGAGCATCATGTCATAACCCGGGCCTTTCAGCATGCTGGCAAAGCGCGGCAATGGGCCGGTCATGGCCCGGTTACGTGGATGCGCAAATGCCCATGTTTGGCGAATACCAGCATCGGTCTCGGGACTGTCATTATATTGCAGGCCGTTCAACTGGATGGCGATGACTTCAGCCGGCGCGATATCTGGATTTGGATAGACCAGTTCACTTGTACGGGCGGTGGTGCTGAAACACAGCAAACTAATTAAAACGGTGAAAATAGCGCGGTACAGCATGCCAAAACCCCTATTTAATTCGCCCCCAAAAACAACTTATGCCATAATGATGACATGGGGGTTTTCGCGGCATTTTCAATAGCAAGATAGCCGCAAAAGGGAGACCGACATGCATATTGTCATTCAAGGGGCAGGTCGCGGCATTGGCTATGCAATGGCCAAACAGGCAATGGCCGCCGGTGCCACACAGCTGATCCTGACCGCCAGGCATCCGGCCCGCACAGATGGTTTTCGCAGGTTGCCCCCATCCGACATGGTGCATTGGGTCGAGATGGATTTTCTGGACCCGGCCAGCATCCAAGCGGCGGCGGCCCAAATCATCGACAGAATGCCAATTATTGACCGATTGGTGATGGTTGCCGGCGTGTTGCAAGATGACGTAACACAACCTGAAAAACGGCTGTCTGATCTTGACCCTAACGCCCTGCATCACAGCTATCAGGTCAATGCGATTGGCCCCATGTTGCTGGTAAAATCATTATGGCCAGCGCTCCGCCAACCGCATCCTCTGGTGGTTGCCAGCCTGTCAGCACGCGTTGGCTCAATTGCTGATAACCGGCTTGGTGGCTGGTATGGGTATCGGGCCAGCAAGGCCGCACTAAACCAGCTGTCGCATACCGCGGCGATTGAACTGGCACGTTATAACCCAGACAGTTGCATGGTGACGTTGCACCCCGGCACCGTCGACACCGACTTGTCACGGCCATTTCAAAAAATGGCGGCAAGCACATCTATATTCACCGCCGATCAGAGTGCCGCACAATTATGGCAGGTCATGGACCAATTACGCCCGGCGCAAACTGGCGGCTTTTTTGCCTATGATGGTAGTGCCATTCCGTTTTAGCCTTGCTGGACATTGTCAGGCTGGATACGCCCACGCAATGTTAAGGGTAATTGCGCCAACATAAATAAAACACTGGCTGGCGCGGCGATGAAGGTTTTATAGACAACCCAATCTGCGTCACTGGCATGGCGCCACACCAATTCATTCGCAATGGCGAGGCACAAAAAAAACCACCCCCATCGGCGGCTCAGCCGGTACCATGTGTCATCGGTTAGAAAAAATTGTTTGGCAAAAAACACCTGCATCATGGCGCGTTTCATCAGCAAACCACCAAGCAATACAGCCGCAAATAAACCATTGAAAATGGTTGGTTGAATCTTGATGAAAATGGCCGCATCGAACAACATGGCCGCCGCAGTGAATCCGGCTGACAGCACCAGCGAGAACAGCGGAAACGGGGCGACAAAGCCAGCACGCCACCAAGTCAGCCCCAAAACAATGCCAGCCAGCCCCACCGAGATCACCGCCGCGATAAACAGCCCGTAATAATGAAAGCCGACAAAAAATCCGGCTAATGGCATAATTTCAAAGAAAAACGCACCAAGCCGCATAATCACTCTGCCCCTATACCACGAAGCCGGCGGCCAAGATCAGGTTTCAGCGCATTATCAGACAGCCAGATTGCAAAAAAGGCTTTGGTAAATGCTGGGTCATCTGTCTGCCCGCGTTTTATCTGGTTATGATAGAACGCCATCCCCCCATCTGCCAGCGCGACCATGACCGCCTCGTCACCATTTTGCATATCAGGAAAATTCTGCTCCATCCAGCCAGCCCATTCTGCCAATCTGGCCGCGTCATTGACCCCTTGGCGGCGCATCTCATCAAGGCTGGTCTCGGTGATTGTCTGGCTGGAAACATCGCGCAAATAAGACAATTTAAGCGCATAGGGCGCCGTCCCATCATAACGGCCATCCGGGGCAAAAAGCGCGGCATGATAAATATCAAAGAAAAACAGGCGAAAACGTGCCTCTCCCACAAGATGCGGCGATGTCTCAACCCACCCCGGCAGTTGGGCATAGGCTTTATGCGCACTGCCAGTCACCATCAGCATCATGCTGATGAAACAACCGCCAACCATCCAAACTGCGCGGTGCATGTGCCCCCCTTTTTTTTCAAAAAACTACCCGGGGTAACGAACCCTATCAACTTGGCCATTCGTCCAATGATAACGGCCATAGGCTTGACGCTGTTTTGCCGCGAATGAAAACGATTGTCACCGATCCAATTTCAACGCCAAATTTTGTCACAAAAGCGCGGTTAATGGCGATGTCTTCGTCCTGTTTATAAATCCAGTCATCAAAATGCACATCAAGGCTCATGCCGGACAATTCAAGCGTGATATCATATTGCCAGTTCAACGCATTACCAATTTGCATCCCTTGCGCGGCGGCATTCGCATCGGCGGCACGCCCAGTATACGTCACCGTGCCATCGCTGGCCGACTCCAGCCGGTCAATCGTCCATCTACGGCTGGCACGTTCACCATCATCATATAAAAATTCTTCATCAAGCACGAGCCTGTTGCCATCCAATGTGCCTGACAGATTGACCCGAAACTGCCTGCGTAGATTGCCGAAACGGTCTTCAAAAATACCATAAGCAACAGATCGGCCAGCAAAAAATTCTTCCAAAACAAGCCGTGGCTGGTAGCCGGCCAATGTACTGACATCTTTGCGCGCACAAGATGCGATGCCAAGTGACAAGGCCACCAGCACAGCGCCTGACACAAGAAAATTGGCCAGCATGCGGCTAAACCAGCTGGATTTTTGTCTGCGTTGTCTTTTCATCCCTATCCTCCTTGGCTAAAGCCAGCTTAATCGGTGATCACGCTTCTGGCAGCGCGGCTAAGAACTGGTCTGCGTCATGACGAATGGCGGCAATTTTTTCCACATCCATCCGGTCAAGACTGCGATACATCATACCAAGCCGCGCATTATCTTGCAGTTTGGCACGGTTACGGATCAAAAAATCCCAATAAAGATAATTGAACGGGCAGGCCGCCGCGCCGTTTTTCTGACTGACTTTATAGTGACATTCGCGGCAATAATTCGACATCCGATTGATATAAGCCCCCCCCGCCGCATAGGGTTTGCTGGCCAGATAGCCCCCATCGGCAAACAGCACCATGCCTGATACATTGGGCAGTTCCACCCACTCATAAGCATCGGCATAGACAATCAAAAACCACGCATTCACTTGCGATGGCGCGATGCCGGCCAAAAGCGCGAAATTACCAAGCACCATTAGCCGCTGGATATGGTGCGCATAGGCATATTTCCGGGTCGCATCAACGGCCTGGGCCATACACAGCATCTTGGTGTCACCAGTCCAGAAAAATTCTGGTAAATCGCGCTCCGCCTCAAAGAAATTCAAATCGGCATAGCCCGGCATTTTCAGCCAATAAATACCCCGTACAAATTCACGCCAGCCTAGAATTTGCCGGATGAACCCCTCGACCGAATTTAGCGGTGCATGTCCGCTGTGATAAGCGGTTTCAGCGGCGGCAATCACCTCAGCCGGCAACAACAAACCGGCATTTAGATAAAATCCGATATGGCTGTGATAGACCCAAGGTTCATCCAACAGCATGGCATCTTGATATCTGCCAAAATCGGGCAGACGCTGGTCAATAAAATGATCAAGAACCGCCAGTGCTTGCTGGCGGGTGACGGCAAAACCAAAATCATCAAGATCGCCAAAATGGTCAGCGCATCTAGCCGCCACAAGACCAAGCACATCGCTGGTCATGTCATCTGGCGCAAATTGAAGCGGCGGCGGGATCACCATACCCGCTTTTGGTGACTCGCGGTTATCACTATCAAAATTCCATTTGCCACCAATCGGTTCACTGCCATCCATCAAAATATTATAGTCCCGCCGCATGTCACGATAGAAGAAATCCATACGCAACTGGCGGCGGCCATCGGCCCATGTGGCGAATTTATCCAAACTGCATAAAAACCGATCATCCTCGCGCAATTCAACCGCAATACCAAGCGTCGATTGCCAGCTTTTCATGATCTCCATCAGCCGATATTCCCCCGGCATTGTGACCACTAATTTGGAAATCTGACGCGCGGCAATGACCTGCTTTACTTCGCTTTCCAGACTGCCACCATTGTCTGGGTCATCAAGGTGGCGATAGATCACCGTTGTGCCAGCTCGGCGCAATTCATCGGCAAAATGCCGCATCGCCGCAAATAGAAAGGCAATTTTGCGTTTGTGATGTTTGACATAGGTAACTTCAGCGCCAACCTCGGCCATCAGCACAATATCGGTGTCGATATGAATATCGCGCAAGCTGGCAATCTGATGATTCAGCTGATCGCCAAGAATGAGGCGTAACACTGTCATGCTGTGTCTTTCAACGCGGCAAACGCCGCCAGCGCGTCAAGCCGTGACGCTTTGACGTCAACAAGTGGGTGCGGGTAAGTCTGTCCTAAAACCACATTGGCGGCATCTAAAACATGGCGTGGGGCTTCCCACGGGCTAAACAAATAATCATTGGTCAGACCGGCAAGTTCGGGCACAAAATGACGGATAAAATCACCGTTTGGATCAAATTTTGACGCCTGCGTGATCGGGTTGAAAATACGAAAATAGGGGGCCGCATCAGCGCCGCACCCAGCAATCCACTGCCAGCTGGCACTATTATTGGCAAGATCAGCATCGACCAGACAATCCCAGAACCATGCCTCGCCATGATGCCAGTGAAGCCGAAGATTTTTCACCAGAAATGAACCGACAATCATCCGCAGACGGTTATGCATATAGCCGGTTTGCCAGAGCTGACGCATCGCCGCATCAACAATCGGATACCCGGTTTGACCATGTTGCCAGCATCGCAACGCATCGGCGTCATCTTTCCACGCAAATGCGTCAAATCGCGGCTGTAAATTTTGCCGCGGCAAATCGGGAAAATAATATAATAAAGCATGCGAAAATTCGCGCCAGCCAAGCTCTGACAGGAAATGATCGCCATCCTCATGGTTGACCGTACCTGCATCCATTCGGTCTTTTGCCGCATACCACACTGTGTTCGGTGACACCTCGCCCCAGTGCAAATGCGGGGACAGCCGCGACACATTTGGCCGGGCCGGAAAATTACGCCCGTCTTTATACCCCAGCAAATCCTGATCAATAAAAGCCGCCAGCCGCGCTGTCGCCCCAGCTTCGCCGATCTGCCAATGCGGCGCTAGCATCTCGTCCCAGCCGGTATCTGGCAGTAGCCGCAACCCATCAATGCCTGCCGCCTGATAATCTGTTGCCGCCAGCATAAGCGGCGAAGGCACCGGTAAGGGCTGGCGTGGTGGCGGCGCCGACAGACAGCCGCGGCGGAAATAAGGGGTAAACACCCGGTACGGCGTGCCATCGGCTTTGGTCACGTCCCATGGCTCCCACAACAAGCTGCCATTATGACTGTCAACAACAAGCCCGCGCGCTGTCAGATCCGCCTTTATTGCAGTGTCACGGGCAATGCGCCATGGTTCATAGCATCGGTTCCAATGCACCGAAGAGGCGCCGCTCGCCGCCGCCAATGCGGCAAGATGCGCTGCTGGATCGCCCTGCAGGACAACCAGCTTGCCATCAAGCGCGTCATTCAAAGCGTGCAAGGCATGATGCAACCACCAGCGGCTGGCCCCGCCCATTCTATGGTCGCCAGCATGGTCATCATCATCCCGGTGGCGGAATGCGACTTGAACCGGTAGCGGCTGGTGAAGCCCTGGTTCTGCAGGAGCTGGTAGTCGAGCGTGAAGCCCCCGACGAACACCCCGACGTCGGTGCCGGCCAGTGTGTCGGCGGGGATTCCGCTGTCTTCCAGCGCCTCCCAGGTGGCCTGCAGCAGCAGGCGCTGCTGCGGGTCCAGGGAGTGCGCCTCACGCGGCGAGATTCCGAAGAACTGGGGGTCGAATTGGTCGATCTCGCTGAGGAAACCGCCTCGGCGGGTGACGATCTTGCCGGCCTTGCCCGGGCTGGGATCGTGATAGCGGGCTCCGTGCCATCGTGTTTCGGGAACGGTCCGGGTGGCGTCGACTTCGCTGCACAGCAGATTCCAGAAGCTCTCCGCTGACTCGCCGCCACCCGGGAAGCGGCATCCGATACCGACGATCGCCAACGGCTCGCCGCCGCCGCGCTCAGCGCGCATGTTCATCCCTGACCCTCACCAATCACAC
>CAJWSS010000009.1:0-23301 GCA_913045915.1 uncultured Alphaproteobacteria bacterium
ACCGACATAATGTAGGGTTCATGGCCCTCGATTTATTGGCAGAATCATACGCATTTCCGGCATGGCAAAAAAAGGCCGCATCGCTGCAAACAACCGGCCAGATTAATCGCAGCAAAATCATTCTGCTAAAGCCCCAAAGCTACATGAACAATTCTGGCCTGCCCGTTGCCGAAGTGGCACGATTCCATAAGATTTCATTCAATAATATTTTTGTCTTTCATGACGAGCTTGATCTTACCAGCGGGCGCGTGCGCGTGAAACAGGGTGGGGGGCATGGCGGGCATAATGGCCTTCGCGATATTGACCGGCATCTTGGTCAAGATTATTGGCGGATACGCATTGGCATTGGGCGCCCAGACAACCCGGCCATGGATGTTAAATCATGGGTGCTTGCCGATTTTACCAAAACAGAAACGAGCGGCTGGGTAGCCGATTTGCTCCGTGCAATCAGTGACGAAGCACCGCGGCTCACCACATATGATGATAGCGGATTTATGAGCCGCGTTGCCTTTCTAGCACCGCCGCCAAAGCCGCCGCACAACGAAACGCAGTAAGGATATCTGATGGGATTTAATTGTGGCATTGTCGGTTTGCCGAATGTTGGCAAATCAACCTTATTCAACGCATTGACCGAAACCGCGGCGGCTGAAGCTGCCAATTATCCATTTTGCACGATCGAACCAAATACCGGCCGCGTGGCCGTGCCGGACCCCCGGCTTGATGCGCTAGCCGCTTTGGCAAAATCACAAAATATCATCCCTACTCAGTTGGAATTTGTTGATATTGCGGGTCTTGTACGGGGCGCGTCTAAAGGCGAAGGGCTTGGCAACCAGTTTTTGGGCAATATTCGTGAAGTCGATGCCATTGCGCATGTCCTGCGTTGCTTTGACGATAGCGATATCACCCATGTTGATGGCGATGTTGACCCGGTGCGTGATGCGCAAACCGTTGAAACCGAATTGATGCTGGCCGATATCGATTCCATTGAACGCCGCATGACCGCCTTGGTCAAAAAATCGCGGGGCGGTGATGCTGAATCAAAGGCTGATCTCGCACTGCTGGAAAAACTGTTGGCACATCTTGCAGACGGTAAACCAGCCCGTAGCACCGATGGTCTGACCGAGGCAGAACAAAAACGCCTGCCACAACTCCAACTTCTCACAGCAAAACCTGTGCTATATGTGTGTAATGTGGCTGAGTCTGACGCCGCCACCGGCAATAGCTATAGCCAAAAAGTGGCTGAAATGGCTGCTACGCAACAGGCCGGCCATGTGATCGTATCTGCCGCGATTGAGGCGGAAATCAGCCAGCTTGATGCCAATGATAAGGGTGAGTTTCTAGCTGAATTGGGCCTTGAAGAGGCCGGCTTAGCGCGGCTGATTCGTGCTGGCTATGGATTATTAAATCTTTTGACATTTTTTACTGTCGGGCCAAAGGAAGCCCGCGCCTGGACGGTGGCAAATGGGGCTACCGCGCCGCAAGCCGCCGGGGTCATCCATACCGATTTTCAGCGCGGCTTCATCCGCGCTGAAACCATCAGCTTTGATGACTATATTGCCTGCAAGGGTGAAGCGGGCGCCAAAGACGCCGGAAAATTCCGCGTTGAAGGCGCGGAATATAAAGTCGTTGATGGTGACGTGTTTCACTTCCGGTTTAACGTCTGATGACAGTTGCCGAGAGGTTTAGCCTGAGTCGATAAAAAACCCTGCTAACGAGGGTGCTGGCAAGGTTTTTTATCATTCGTATGACCGGTTTAATGGACGTCAGCCCACACCCGGCGCTTTGCCAAAATTGACAAAATCACAAATATGCTGAGGAAGAACACCACGGCAACACCGATACGTTTACGCGCTTCCAATTTTGGCTCTGCGGCCCACATCAAGAATTGAGTAAGATCAGCAGACATCACTTCAATTGATGCGTTGGTGCCATCAGCGTAAGTTACATCATCGCCGTAAAGCGGCTGAGGCATGGCGATCAAGTTTCCCGAATACGCATTGTTATAATACATGCCATCGGGCACCGATGTATCCGACGGAGCGTCTTTGTACCCAACAAGCAGACTGTACAAATAATCCGGTCCGTTTGCTCTGGCTTTAGCAATCAATGACAGATCCGGTGGCAAGGCGCCACCATTGCCAGCCCGTGCCGCATTATCATTAGGATACGGGCTTGGCATACGGTCTGCCGGAATCCCCGGACGCATGAACATCTCACCATCATCATTCGGGCCGTCTTCAACCTCATATTCCGCTGCAAGTGCCTTAATTTCAGCTTCATTGTAGCCAAGATCTGCAAAATTGCGAAACGCGATGTATTTCATGGAATGACAGCCAGCACAGACTTCACGGTAAACTTGAAACCCGCGTTGCATGGCAGCTTTATCAAAAGTTCCAAACGGTCCGTTAAAACTCCAGTCGCGCTTTGTTAACTCAACTGCGCCCCCAGCGGCCAGAGCAGGGCCGATTAAAAATAAAGAGAGCGCAAATACTATTAAATGCCGTATCATTCCGCTGGCTCCAATCCAGCTCCCAGTGGAGCATTAGTTGATTTAGATCTACTTAGAACTGGTTCCGAAATCGATTTCGGCAGTGGCTTAGTAGTTTCAAAGACACTGAGCAGGGGCAAAATCACAAGGAAATGCGCGAAATACCAAGCAGTTGCAATGCGGGACAATACAACGTAAATCCCTTCTGCCGGTTTGCCGCCAAGATAGCCAAGAGCAACGGCATCAATCAGCAACAACCAGAAGAAAATACGGAACAACGGGCGGAATCGCGCCGAACGTACTGGCGAACGATCCAGCCATGGCAACACAAACAGCACAGCAATCGCACCAAACATCAACAACACACCGCCAAGCTTGTCAGGCACCGCCCGCAAAATGGCATAAAATGGTAGAAAGTACCATTCAGGCACAATGTGCGCAGGTGTTTGCAAAGGGTTCGCCGGGATATAATTGTCCGGATGCCCCATAGCGTTCGGGAAGAAAAACACCGCTATGGCCAATAGCAATAAAAACACCGCAATCCCAACCATGTCTTTCATCGTGTAATAGGGATGGAATGAAATAGTGTCTTGCGGGCCGCTGGCATCAATACCGATAGGGTTGTTAGATCCGAAACGGTGCAACGCAATAATATGCAAAACCACCACACCAGCAATCACAAATGGCATCAGATAATGCAATGAGAAGAACCGGTTTAGCGTTGGGTTATCAACCGAAAACCCGCCCCACAACAAGGTCACAATGCTGTCGCCAACAACTGGAATGGCCGAGAACAGATTGGTGATCACTGTCGCGCCCCAAAAGCTCATCTGACCCCATGGCAACACATAGCCCATGAAGGCAGTTGCCATCATCAGCAGAAAAATCACCACACCCAAAATCCACAACAACTCACGCGGGGCTTTATAAGACCCATAGTAGAGGCCACGGAATATATGGATATAAACGACGATAAAGAAGAAACTTGCCGCATTCATGTGAATATAACGGATCATCCAGCCATGATTAACATCACGCATAATTCGCTCGACTGCTTCAAACGCGTAATCTACATGCGCAGTATAGCTCATCGCCAGCACAATACCGGTGATGATCATGATGGCAAGTGACAACCCGGCCAACACACCAAAATTCCACATGTAGTTGAGGTTCTTCGGAACTGGATAATCGTATTTCTCATGGTCCAACATAGAGAAAACGGGCAACCGATGGTCGATCCACCGCACTACCGGATTTTGAAATTTTTCAGCAGACATAGCTTTTCATTACCTCCAGGAAAATGATGGATTAACCGATACGGATCACCGAGTCGGACAGGAACGTGTAGGGCGGCACTTCGAGATTTGTCGGTGCCGGGCCTTTGCGAATACGACCAGAGGTGTCGTAATGTGATCCGTGGCAAGGACAGAACCAACCATCGTACTCGCCACGCACTTCACCAGTTTTCTGACCAAGCGGCACACAGCCAAGATGCGTACAAACTCCTACGAGCACCAGATAATCTGCCTTTTCTGCCCGCGCCTGATCGCTTTCCGGGTCACGCAAATCGGACATGTCAGTCGCCGAGGCCCGCGCAATTTCATCTTCGGTACGATGCCGAATAAAAACAGGCTTGCCGCGCCATTTCACTGTAATTGACTGGCCTTCTGCAATTTTCGAGACATCGACCTCGATATTGGCCAACGCCAGCGTATCTGCGGCTGGGTTCATCTGGTCAATCAACGGCCAGGCCACAGCGGCGGCCCCAAGACCTGCCATCGCATTTGTTGCTATCACAATAAAATCACGGCGGCCGGGATCTTCCGGGCGCTTTGATGCTGTTGTTTTCTTTGTATCCGATTTCGCCATTTTGTCCCCTGTTTACACTATCACCTTTACATGATCGTCATCATGCGTCTGGCTTTTTTTAACGGCTATAATCACACGCTGGCGCGCGCGTGACAGTGAAAAATTCGTAGCATGTTCTGCCAATGGTTTCCTACCCCAAATCTACATGTTTTCATCGAAAAATTGTCATTTTTGTCAAAGTTACCGTCTCTTCCCTTACGGCCAGCGCACCTCTGGTGGCAGGCTCATTAAAATTGCTTCAATATTTCCGCCAGTTTTCAGCCCGAATAAAGTGCCACGGTCATGTAACAGGTTGAATTCAACATAGCGCCCGCGGCGCACCAGCTGTTGATGCCGATCCTCATCTGTCCAGCTCTTTTTCATCAGGCTTTTCACAATATCCACATAGGTATCACGAAATCCCCTACCGACATCTTGCGTAAAGGCAAAATCGGCCTGCCAATCACCACTATCAAGATTATCATAAAAAATGCCGCCAGCACCACGTGGCTCGTTGCGGTGGGGTAGGTAGAAATACTTGTCACACCATTTTTTGTATTTCGGATAATAATCAGGGTTGTGGCGGTCACAAACAGATTTGAGCCCCGCATGAAAGGCACTGCCCGCTGCGGCATCAGGCAAGAGCGGGGTTAGATCACCACCACCACCAAACCAGCTTTGCGATGTGCAAATAAACCGCGTATTCATATGGGCGGCTGGCACATGCGGATTTTGCATATGTGCCACAAGTGATATGCCTGATGCCCAAAAGCTGCCGTCAGCCTCTGCACCACGCACCTGCGCCTTAAAATCATCTGAAAACGCGCCAAAAACTGTTGAAATATTGACGCCTACTTTTTCAAAAACTTGGCCGCGCATCAAGCTCATCTCGCCGCCGCCGCCGCCCTCTCGGTCCCAACTTTTACGCACAAACCGACCGGCTGGTTTTTGCGCCGTCGCCGCCATGTCCTCAATGGCTTCAAAAGCGTCGCAAATATCATCACGCAACTCCCGAAACCAGTCACTGGCACGCGATTTTTTTTCGGCCAAAGCCAATTCGATTTGATGCGTTGCGGGCTCCATAACTGCCTTTACTCACCTTGTTACCACTGCCGCCAAAAGCGCCGGTTTCGTCAAGGTAAAATCAGACTGCACCCACAGCGTTTCTGCGCCTTTTAACATCTGACCGAGTGCCGGCCCATTGTCAACGCCGTGCGACAATAAGTCTGCACCTGAAATTGGTAATTGTGGCGCTTGCCACTGATGTAACAGCTGGTAATGCTGAGGTCGCAGAATTTCACCAAGCCGCCATGCCGCACAGGCGTAATAGGCAGCCGCGCGCCCATCCATGTAAAAAGCAGATTGCCGCCAATTGGGTGCTGACAATTCAGCAAAAATTTGCGCCGGATTTGACTGTGCCAATTGCCCACAGAATTTCTCCTCCGCACGGCTCAACCGCAGGCGTTGTAACACCGTGGTCGCATCTGCCTGCGGCAGGATCGCCGCCAACAGCACAAGCCAGCCAAAATCCGCCGTCACCACTCGCAGATCTTGCGGGTTGAATGGCACCCCGGCAACCAACAAATCACACCCCAGTGATGCTTTGTCCAAACCAGTTTGATGCAAAAGACCAACAGCCGGCGCGCACGCTCCATGCGTCAGAATTTTACGTAATTCCATAGCCACACGTTCGCCGGATAAGCGCGCCGCCAGCGCGGCAAATGAGGTCAACGCATCCATCGCCTCACCGTCATAATGACCGTCGCTATAGTCAATGGAAAACCGGCAATAACGAAGCATCCGCAGAGCGTCTTCTTGCACCCGGTCAGCCGCCGCCCCAACAAATTGCAACCGCCGGGCCGCCAAATCAGCCCGCCCGTTCAGCGGGTCAAAAATCTGGCCCTCTGCATCAAGATAGACCGCATTGATGGTAAAATCCCGGCGTGCGGCGTCTTGCGCCCAGTCATCTTGAAACCGCACCACAGCATGCCGCCCATCGGTGTCATCATCTGATCTTGTCTGCGTTAATTCGACAGCATCACTGCCACAAACAATAGTCACTGTTCCATGAGCAAGCCCAGTATTGATAACCTTGATGAGCTGATGCTGGCGCAATTCATCTGCCATGACCCGAATAGGCAGATTCACTGCCATATCAATATCACCAACACGTCGTCCAGCAAGCCAGTCACGCACCGCGCCACCTACTATGCGAGCTTCGCCGCCACGCTTTTTCGCCGCATCAAAAATATATCCGACAACATCACGCCGTGCCCACGGCGGCAATCTTGTGGATGTGCGCATTCCTGCCTCCGCTGTCAACAGCCGCTCGGTCTCTATTTTTGTGTGTCAAAACCGCCTGATTTTACCGTGCCATCTTCAATGGTTGCCGGCGCATACACAGACCCGGGCGGTGCCGAGTTGGACTCAAGCCACAAAGCCCCAATGAAAAACACACCTAACCCAACCACAACACTAATCAGATGTATCACAGATACCCGGTCAGACACAGTCTCGCCTCGCTGTTCGGCACGCCGCCGTTGCCAGTTCTTTAGCAAATTGAGCACCAAAATAGCCGCACCAAGTGCCGATAGCATGATCAAAATGGTTCGCATTTATCGCTCCGCTTACATCAAGCTACAGTTTGACAGTGATAAAGACGTTGACGCAAATCATTTAACACCCTCGCCGATAATCCCCAGATATAATGTTCAGAATGGGAAACCACCCAATAACTATTGTCACGCCCATTAGTTTGGCGCGGCACCAAAGAAAAATTATCAGGCTGGCCGATATGCGCCAGCGGCAGGGTAAAAATACTGTCAACTTCGGCGGGGTCAGGCTGCAGCTCATTAAAAATTTCGCTACCAACTATACCAACGATTGGCTGAACGATAAACCCAGCTGGGCTGCGCACTGGCAACAAGCTGCCCATCACCCTGACCGATGATGGTGGCAGACAGATTTCTTCATGCGCCTCGCGCAACGCGGTATCAATCAACCCTTTGTCGCTGGTATCAAGCGCTCCGCCGGGAAAACTGATTTGCCCTGCATGATGCGATAAATGCGCCGCACGCTTGGTCATCAAAATCTGCCAGTCTGACTCGCGCCAAATCAGCGGCACCAGCACCGCCGCCAGCCGGTCATCATCGCGGCCATTTTTCATTTGTGGCCGGTCGCGCCCATCGGGGGCGGTATCAAGACAGGTCAATAACTGTCGCGGCACGGCCTCATAATGCGTGTTGTCAGAAACAGAAACGGTCACGGCTGGTATCATTCCAAAATAAAAAAATGGTCATGGCTCCAAACGCCAATACGACCATCATCGCCAGCTTCAGCCCGCGCCGCGAGCTCATAATAGACAGGACGGCTGAGTTTGGCGAGCAGCCCATCACGAACCTCAATGTAGGGCTGCAAATTAGACCCGTCCAGGCTTGGCAGCATTTGCAATGGATGCGCTGCATCAAGTGGTACATGATCATCAACATTGGTGATAAGACGCAACCCTGGATGCGTTCCTGGAATTTCGCCATCGGCGTCATCAACTGTCAATGCCGTGGCGATAAATGGGGCATCTTCGACTTCTATACGTCCTTTTTCGACTGGGGTCTCAAGCCAAAATATACCCTTAGAGTCACGTTTCAACACGGTTGAAAATAGCTTTACCAAGGCTTTACGATGAATTTCACCGCCTTCGTGATACCACCGCCCATCGCTAGCTATTTTGATATGAAATTGCTGTTCGACAGCGCGGCCGATTTCACCAAATTCTTGTTGTTTTTTCGTATGTTTTTGCATGGCACATCCTACCAAGACTAACTCGATTTATCACGACATTAATTTCTGTATACTTTTTATAAACTTCTCTATGCGATGCCATGGATGCATAGGGAAGAGCTGACCATTCCGCCTAGATTACCCAAATTACGGTGATGCTGGTGGATCTGACGCTATACTCAATTGTCGGTGGGGTGGCCTTTCTAAAGGCGACGCAGAACATGCCCCCCGACCCCGAAATAGTTAAATCCAGCATAATTACATAATTATTCTTGAAACTAGCGCATCACTGTGCGAAGCACATCGCTGTCAACCACCGCAAAAGTGTGTTGATGGCTCCAAACACACCTGTTTTCTTTGTTGACATCAAAAATGTATATTTATCTCCCTATTGCTGAAATTTCGATGCACATCGGCATCATTTTTGGTCTTGGCGGCGGTGTTGGGTTCTTATCTGGGCTGTTTGGCGTGGGTGGCGGCTTTTTAATGACGCCGCTATTGATTTTCTTCGGTATACCGCCAGCAGTTGCTGTGGCGACCGAGGCTAACCAGATCGTTGCCTCCTCGGTGTCTGGGGTACTGGCACATATGCGGCGCGGCAATGTAGATTTTAAAATGGGTGGCATTTTGTTGGCTGGTGGTGTGCTTGGATCATCATTCGGCGTGATGCTGTTTAAATATCTGCGCGATATGGGCCAGATTGATCTGGTCATTAAACTATCTTACGTGGTGTTTCTTGGCATCATTGGTGGGTTGATGTTGCTCGAGAGCGTGCGCGCCATTTTGCGATCACGCCGGCCCGGGGCGCCCCGCCGCAAACTGCACCAACATAACTGGCTGCACGGATTGCCGCTGAAAATGCGCTTTCGGCGCTCCAAGCTCTACATCAGTGCGCTATTGCCGCTAGCGATTGGTGCCTTTGTTGGCTTGCTTGCAGCGATCATGGGTGTTGGTGGCGGCTTTATTATGGTGCCAGCAATGATTTATTTGCTTGGCATGCCCACCTCTGTTGTGGTCGGCACCTCGTTGTTCCAAATTATTTTTGTGACCGCCAACGTCACCCTATTGCAGTCGATACAAACGCAAACCGTCGATTTTATGCTGGCAGGCCTGTTGTTGTTTGGCGCCGTTATTGGCGCCCAATTTGGCACCCGCGCCGGCGCATTGCTACGCGGCGAACAATTGCGCGGTTTGCTGGCGCTGATGGTATTGGCGGTATGTCTGAAACTAGGATTTGATTTGGTGGTACAGCCAAGTGATCTGTTCAGCGTGGAGTTGTTGAAATGATCCGCGCCGCCGTTATTTACATGCTCGCCATTTGTGGCACCCTAGCTGCCGGCATATTCCCAGCCCATGCTGGCCGTGTCGTGGCTGATTTATCCGAGGCCAACGTCTCAATCACCAGCGGGTTTCATGGCACCGAATTATTGTTGTTCGGCGCGGTTGATGGCCGCGAGACCGATGATATAATCGTTGTGGTGAGCGGCCCGCCAACAGATGTCGCGCATCGCCGTAAGGCACAGGTTGGGGGTATTTGGATCAATGTTGAAACCAACATCTGGAAAGATGCGCCTAGCCTGTATCAAGTGCTAGCCACGCGGCCACTTGCCGAAATAGCCAATGCTGAAACATTGCGGCAACTTCACATCGGTGCAAACACATTGGAACTGCAACTCCAACCTGAAAAAACACAACCCGGTGCGAAAACACCTGAACCCGGCGCGTTTTTGCAATCATTTGCGCGCAACATGGCGTCAACCGGGCTTTGGCCATCAGACACTGGGCCCGTGAAACTGACCGATGGCGCGTTATTCAGGGCCGATGTACAACTGCCAGCCAATGTCATTTCTGGCATTTATGATGTGCGCATTTTGCAGTTTCGTGATGGCGTTGTATTCAGCGAAAGCCAAACCAATATCTACATAAAAAAAGGCGGGCTAAGTGCGATGATCTATAATTTTGCACATGACTATTCTTTGTTTTATGGTTTATTCGCTGTAGCTTTTGCCGTGGCGGCAGGCTGGCTGGCCGCAGTGGCATTCCGCCGCGGCTGACAACGCAAACTACTCGCACTGAAAAAAATTCATTGGGAATAAAACATGGCGAAGGGAAAGAAAAAGCAACCGGTATTTCTCGTTGTCGTTGATGACAGTGAAGAAATGCATCAGGCGCTTCAGTTCGCTTGTGGGCGCGCACGGACCGTTGGTGGACGTGTGGCGTTAATGTATTGCATTGCCCCGGCCGAATTTGAATATTGGGCTGGTGTTGGCGAATTAATGCGTGCAGAAGCGCGTGAAAATGCCGAAGAAAAAATGGCCACTCATGCTGATTATGCAAAAAAATTGACCAAAGACACCCCCGTTCTCCATGTCCGTGAGGGCGATATTAAAGATGAATTGTTGGCGCTGATTGATGAAGAGCCTGATATCAGCTTGCTGGTTCTGGGCGCTGACACCAAAACAGAAAATGCTGGCCCGCTTATCAACTTTCTGATGGCCAAAGGCGCCTCGCGTTGCCGGGTGCCAATCACCGTTGTGCCCGGCAATCTAACCGATGAACAACTTGACGCACTGTTTTGATCACGAGACAAAATAAAGGGCAAAAAATGAAATTGAAACGACTTGGTATTTTAGCGATAGGATTACTGCTTATGAATGAAACATCATCAGCCAACGCTGGCAAAAAGCTTCTTCTTGAAACATCTCAGGGGCAGGTGGAAATTGCATTTTTACCAGAATTAGCCCCTAACCATGTCAATCGGATAGCCGAACTGGCATCATCTGGTTTTTACGATGGAATTATTTTCCACCGGGTTATTCCGGGGTTTATGGCCCAAACTGGTGATCCAACAGGCACCGGCATGGGCGGTTCTGGCACCAATCTGGATGCTGAATTCACCGATTATGAATACCGCGTTGGCACTGTTGGCATGGCCCGGTCATCCAACCCAAACAGCGGCGACAGCCAGTTTTTCATCTGTTTTGACGGGTGTGGTCATTTGACCGGTCAATATACAGTGTGGGGGCAGGTCGAACGCGGCATGGAAGCTGTTGAAAAGCTTGCGGCTGGTCAACCACCTGCCGAACCTGACCAAATCATATCCGCCTCGGTCATTGATTAGGCCAACCAGATCAAGCGGTCAGAAAAGCGTCCTTATCAAAGGCCACTGACATGACCCCGCCTTGGCCGTATCGCATAGCCAGAGACCAACTCTGGCTATTTTTTTACCCAGCTGGCAAAATCGGACGAGCCGGTTTTGGGCGTGTGGTGAAATAAACCGCGATCCCGAGCCAAATGGGCCCGAATGCCAGCAAATCCCGGATTTCAAATGCCTCACCAATTAGCAATGTCGCAATTAACAGCTGTGTTGTTGGATTACTATAAAAGAGCAGGCTAGCCGTTGTCATGCTGAGCAACTGATTACCGGCATGAAACAAGATCAATGGCACCACCGTTAGCACACCCACAAACATTGCCAGCAACACAAACATCGTACCGCCGCCAAAAAAAATAGATTGGCCAGACCAGGCCAACCAACCAAAAAAGCCCAGCGTAAGAGGAAGCAATATCAATGTTTCGACAAATAGACCCAAAATCGGGTCAATTTTAAGGCGTTTACGCGCCACCGCATACAGCGAAAATGTTACCGCTACCGATAAGGCGACCCAAGGCACGCCAGCGATGAGAAAGGCCTTTACCAGCACCCCAATGGTCACACAGAAAATGGCCAGCCACGCCCATCGATCTAACCGTTCGCCCAATACAGCAATGCCCAGCAAAACCGTACAAATCGGATAGATAAAATACCCCAATGCCGCGCTGACAACATGGCCAGATTGCACCGCATACACATAAATTGTCCAATTTGCCGACAAATAACATGTGGTGATGATAAAACTAGCAAGTAGTTTTTTATTGAAGAAAACCTGCAATGCCGTGCTGAGTTGCCGCCGCCACATGACCAAGCCAGAAAGCAGCACAAGTGACCATAAAGACCGATGCGCAACAATTTCCAGGGGATCAACATCACCAAGGAAATGGATATAAACAGGCACAAATCCCCATAAAATACCGGCACTTAATGCAAATAAGACGCCACTTGCGCGGGTCTGCGCCGTTGTGCTCATGCTACATCCTTCATTAAACAAATTTTTCGGTAAGCAATCAAAATATATAAACGCATTGAGAGGAATCGCCAGTCAAATCTACCACGGACAAGGTAGGCAACCCGGCGCCTCGCCTGCCCAGCAAATCAGCAATTCTTGATTTAACATTTGACTTTCCTGGTTGCTGTCCCCATATCATGATTGCCGAATGGCTTTATGAGACTAGGATCCAACCAAAGATTCACAGCCGCATAGAAGTCGCGTTCAGAAATAGTCAGCTTGCAGACTAACGGCAGGTCAAAGCTGAGGTTGGAGACTAAATAAATGGCACAGGGTACTGTCAAGTGGTTTAACACCCAAAAAGGTTACGGCTTTATCAATCCTGATGAAGGCGACAATGATGTGTTTGTACATATTACCGCGGTTCAAAATTCTGGGCTGAATGGCCTGAACGAAGGTCAGAAAGTGACTTACGAACTCGAAGAACAGCGCAATGGCAAAATGGCCGCAGTTGGTCTTGGTCTTGTCGATTAATTATGGTACCGACACACAAACACGAACGGGTATAAACCACTACGTTCGCTTGGATGGCCGCCAGATACAATGGGCGGCCATTTTTAATGGCTAACGCGCCTGGTTCTTCCATGTGTGAGCAGGTTCATCGTTGCAGTTGGTTCGCCTGCCAGATGGATTTTTGATCGCACAACAAGATGTACGATGGTTTTTAAAGACGGCAATACCCGGCAAAAGACCATCCCAAAAGGCTAATCAGACTGTCTATACCAGTGGAAATGAGGCGGCACGCGCGGGTAAGATGCCATGATCGGTAACCACCGCGACACCATCAGGTGCCGCAATAGCGGCTGTCGATATCAGCCCGACACCAATATTTGATTTTACCCGCGGGGAATAGGCACAAGCGCTGGCAAAACCGGCATAGGCCCCGTTTAATGTCACATCCCAGCGATGTTCATTACCGCCCTGAAATGGCGCACCATCAATCAAAAGCCCGATAAACCGCCGTTTCACCCCAGCCGCCTTAATGGCTTTTAAGGCTGACTTACCAATAAAATCATGTGGTTGGTCGAGATTTATAAAATTATCCATACCCAGTTCAAACGGGTTTGTGTCGGCATCAGTGTCTGCCCCATAAGAAATCAGACCGCTTTCTAGACGTTCGACGTAATTTGGCGTTCCTGGACCAATGCCGTAAGGGGCGCCTGCCTTGGCGACAAGATCCCACAATTCTTCGCCGCGCTGGCCATCACGCAAATAGAGTTCAAAGCCGCCTTGTTTCGACCAACCGGACCGCGCCACAACCAGCGGTATGCCGGCCAACTCGGTGATCCGAAATCCAAAATATTTTAATTCTCTAACCCAATCGCCAAATAAATCGGCGACAACATCAGCCGATTTTGGCCCCTGAATGGCCAATGGTGACACATCCGGTTCAAACACCCGCACATCCAGCCCGTGCGCACCGGCGATGGCCGACGCCCAAAGCACGATATCGCTATCGGCAATCGACAACCAGATTTCATCCTCATCTACCTGCAATAATACCGGGTCGTTAATAATCACCCCATCATAATTACAAATTGGTACATATTTGCCTTGGCCAATTACCAATCCATCGAGGTTACGCGGGGTCAGCAATCGCGCCAATTTCAGCGCATCAGGCCCTTTTAGTGCGACTTGTCTTTCAACCGCCACATCCCACATAGCCACACCATTGACCAAACGATCATATTCGGCGGCCGGATCGCCATAGCTTGTCGGCATGAACATGTGGTTATAAACGCTGGCCGCGGCCAAACCAGCTTTGCGCGTTGCCGCAAAAAATGGACTCTTGCGCACGCGCGCCCCAACTGAAAGCATGAGTGACATTGCGAACCACTCCTTAATATTGATCAATTTTCCTGCCGCATAATGGCATCAGAAAATCAGTTTAATATTCCCAAATCGTCATATTGACTGGTGATTTTAAGCAAAATATTGGAAAATTTCTTCGCTCAGCAGATCTATGTCATCACGCGTGATGTCTAAATGTGTTACCAGCCTGATTTGCTTGGCACCGCCGCCCAGCAAAATACCGCGTGCGGCAAGGTGCGCGCGCAAGCCATCAGCCGCACCATCTGGCAGTGTGATAAACACCATATTGGTCTCTACCAAATCTGGCTCCACATGAATGGCTTTGACCTGTGCCAAGCGTTCGGCGAGGCGTAATGCATTTGCGTGATCATCCGCAAGACGGTCAATATGATGATCAAGCGCATGGATCCCAGCAGCGGCGACAATACCAATTTGACGCATGCCGCCGCCAACCAATTTGCGAATACGATGCGCCCGCCGGATAAAATCTGCTGGCCCAACTAAAACAGAGCCGGCTGGCGTTCCCAGCCCCTTGGACAAACATAAAGACACCGTATCAACAGCATCGACAAGTTCGGCGGCAGGTATGCCAAGCTTGACAACCGCATTCATCAGCCGCGCCCCATCAAGATGCACAACCAGCCCATGTGCACGCCCGGCCGCCGACATTTCGTCTATGGTTGCAACAGACTGGACATGCCCAGCCACCGTATTTTCCAGACATAACAACCGTGACATGGCACAATGTGCATCATCAGGTTTGACAGTCGCGGCGATATCATCTGCCAGCATTGCGCCCGACGCGGTTGTCGATACTGGTGCCATCATAACGCCGCCAAGCACCGCCGCACCACCAGCCTCATCCCGAAAAATATGATATTTGTCACCAACCAGAATTTCGTCACCACGCTGGCAATGCGCAAGGGTCGCACATAAATTTGATTGGGTGCCGGTGGCCACAAACAACCCGGCTTCCTTGCCAAGTAATTTTGCCGCTTTATCTTGCAACGCATTGACTGTCGGGTCATCACCATAGACATCATCCCCAACTTCAGCCTCAGCCATCGCCTGCCGCATCGCCGCGGTTGGTTTTGTCACCGTATCACTGCGCAGATCCATCCGCACCGGCCTATTTGTTTTTGCAACACCCGCATACATCATGATGTTCACACCCCGTCTTGCTGCACACCAGATGCACCGGTTGCAAATGTTTTTAAATCAAAGGCTGGGTCAGCGGCATCTGACGGTGCCGGTGACAGATTATTTTCAAGGCATTTTTTGCCAAGCATATAGGCCGCCGGGTCATGCACCGCCTCGACCGCTACCAATCGGTCCTGATCATAGCTCCAGACCGACATACCGCCTTCGCGTTTTCCCGGACGCACCGCATAGCGCAGATCATCTTTGCCAACTGGGACAATACCTGCAGATTGCAGTCTCACGTCATATTGTTCTGACCAAAACCACGGCACGGCCATATCCGGCATCGGCGTTTTAGTGATATCAGCGGCGGCGCGCGCCGCTGTGTCTTGGGCATTATGCACCGACTCAATGCGTAATACGACCCCCTCTATCAGTGCCACATCACCAATCGCATAGACATCATCAATCGTGCTGCGCATCTGACGGTCAACAAGAATGCCATTGCCAATGGCCGCCCCGGCGGCATCTGCCAACACGCTATCAGGCGCAACGCCAATGCCGACCACCAGAAAATCGGCGCTGATCTGCTGGCCGGTATCCAATGTTATGCCAGTGAATATGCCATCTTTATGGTCGATCTTCGTGCCGGTCATACCGGTATGTATCATCACCCCGTGGCGTTGATGAAGATCCAGAAAAAACGAAGACATGTCCGGGCTTGCCACACGCGCCAGCAATCGGTCCGCGGCTTCAACCACATGCACGTTTAGTCCAGCTTTACGAAAGCTGGCCGCGGCTTCAAGTCCAATATAGCCGCCACCAATCACCACGGCCGTAGCGGCTGTTTGCATCGCCCGGCGCAATGCGGCGGCATCGTCCGGATTTCGCAACACATGTACATTGCCCAGACCCGCCGCTGGCGGCAATGTGCGCGGTATCGCCCCCGTGGCAAGGATCAGCTTATCATAATTTAGTGACTGGCCATCGGCCAACCCTATCTGGTGCGTCTCTGGTTCAATGCGATCAACAGCCACACCATCAATCATTGTCACCTGAAATTTGTCATACCATTCCGGGCGGCGTAGCAAAAATTTTTCATCTTCTTCTGGCGCGCTTCCAAGATATGACTTTGACAAAGGCGGACGTTCAAGCGGCGCACCGGCCTGCCTGTCGACCAGCGTGATCGCACCAGAAAATCCTAGATTGCGCAATTGTTCTGCGCATGAAATGCCGGCATGACTGGCGCCGATAATTACAATGTGCTGGGTCATAACACCTCTAATCCATCGCTATGGCTGGTTCACTTGGCCTATTCTGCCAGCGGTTTGCGCCGACTAATCGCGACAACTACCTTAGGAAAAATCTGGCGGCTTTGCTAGATATTCTGGACTTAGTGATAAGCGAATCTGATCCCCCTTGCCAACCCATATATCGACCCGAAATTGGCCGAACAATTTTGTTATTCAAGTAAACGTAGATATGGGTCAGCGCTTGGCTGTAGGCCCTGTTGGCTCTACCCCTAACAATCGCGGCAAGCCGGTTAAATCGGTGATTACATGTTCTGGCTGAATATCGTCATGTGGCCGGAATTCATAGGCATCAGCAACGCAAATAAACATCTTGCATCCAGCCGCTATCGCCGCCCCATAATCGGCAATGGTATCGCCCACCATAATACTGGCATCAGCTGTCACGCCGGCGACATCACAACAATGCAACAGCCCATCTGGATCTGGTTTTGACCCATAGCCACTGTCTGCCCCGACAATGGTGCAAAATAATTCAGCAATACCAAGATCATGCAAACTCTGTCTGGCGCTGGCCTCGCTATCATTGGTCACCATCGCCAGTTGAAAGCCATCTTGATACAAGGCCTTGAGTGGGGTAACCACATCGCCTTTGGCTTTGGTCGACTGGCGGGTATGTTCATAAACGATATTTTTTACCGCGTTACGATAGGCCCGGTCATGGTCAAGCGCGATCATCTCTTGCGGCAACATGGCTTGCCATTTGGTGCGCATCTGGGCGAAAGAACCAGTCGCAAAAATCCCTTTCGGGTCAATATGGCCAACTGCATCGTCAACACCAATGGCACGCAATAAATCTGCTGTGGTGACCTGCGGGGTGGCACCGTTCGATGGGATTAAGCTTGCGGTATATGCCGCCACCGCCCGCGCAACTGGTAACCATGTTGCCTGCAGGTCAAGGACCACCCCATCTTTGTCAAAAATCACCAGCCGCGCCATCACGAATGCCCTTTACGGGTTTCATCTGGAAGAACAGCCTGCACCGGCGGCTTGGTCGTCGCCCCGCCGCAGATGAAACCTTGCCCCTGCACAACCCCATAAGCGGCTGATATTTTCCCGGACTGGCGCATGTCTTCAGCAACATCAGCACCGCGCCGCAGTGCATTTTTTATAATTTGGTCTGGCAAGCGATCAACATCAACCGTAACTAACCGCGTCCCCAAATCACTATCAGGTGCCGTTTCATTGGCCGGCTGGCGGTGCACACCGGGCCAATGCGATTTTGGGTCATCATCCGGCCATACCGCATTTGCGATCAGCGTCGCCGCCACATCAGCCGCCGCCGCCGTTGGTGCCAGCACCGTCACCAAATCAGCTATCCCCAGAGACTGGCTCCTGCCTTTCCAGCCGCTTGTCGCAATGCCACCAACCTGATCAGCCGCGCTGATCTTTATCGTACCGGCAAAGGCGTTGGCCGCTAGCCGCATCCCGCAGCCATCTATTGATGCAACAGCATCAACATGCGCATGAAATACCACATCCGGGTCAGCGCAGATGCCAATCGAATAGGGCGGCACCGCGGCACCTGCCGGGTTTAGATAAAGCGCGATATCTCCGCCATTATTGACATAAATACGATCAACATCAGCAACATCACGCATCACTGCCAAAATTTCATCAGCCACCGCCCCAGCCACGGCCGCCATCGCCGTGATGTAATTTTCGTCTCTATAGCTGTCGACATGCGGTATGGTCGCCGCCCACATACGCGCGGCAACCCCGCCGGTTGGGGGGCGGCTAAGTTGATCAACGGGCCTGCGCAAAATCGCCAGTTCACTGACCAATTCTTCAAGCACTGTATCGAACCGGTCTTTGGCGGCAGAACAGGCCTGTTTCACTGCGTCCGGCGCCCCATCCACACCAATCAAGAGGTCAATCGGCCCATGATGCAAATGTAGCCGCCCATCATCCAACCATTGTGCGAGCGCCCCAGCAGGATGCCGCATGTGGTGGCCCGCCGGGGCATGGGCTACCGGGGCCACGACCATTAACCTTTGCCCGGCCACGGAATATCGGCGCGTTGCTGGATCGCTGTCATGCCCTGCAACCGATGATCGTTCTGCGGCCCAACCTGGCCTGCCAGCGCTTCTTCAATCGACATCACGTGATCCATATGACCGCCAAGTTCCTGATAGTCACTTTGCCGCATGGTAAATTCAATCGGTGCCACCAACGCCGGCGTTGGCACATACCCAAACGCATTGTCCGGCATTTGCATCACATCAGCCATGATGGTGATGCCACCACCCGGCCAAATATAGACCGGGGCACCGCCACAACTCACCCGCACCAACGCCTGTTTTACCGCGCGGGTCAACTGCACCGGGTTTTCCGTCACACCTGCCCGTAACGACCCCCCAGCGCCGCCCATAAACGCCACCGATGTCAGCGCTGGTTCACAATTTTCCTCAATGCGCGCAATAGACGGGCGAAGCCGGTCTGGCATGTCCATGGCAATGGGGTTCAGTGCCGCGTCAAGCTCGTAATAGGCAAATTGTTCACCAGTCGTCGACACCATCAACAATGACTGCCCGGGCTGTGCCACTTTGCTGTCAAACGGACCCAAAATATCCAGCGGGTCAGTCAGTTTGGTGCCGCCCCACCCCGTCCCCGGTTCCGCCACCTGGAAATAGCGCCCGGGCGTTGACCGCCGGCCCAGAATTTTGATGCCCGACGGTTTCCAGCCCAGCACTTTGCCAGCCTGATGTTCCGACATCACACCGGTGATATGATCATCAACAATCACCACTTCGTCGACCAGCCCCTGCCATTGTGCGGCAAACATACCAATGGTGGCCGATCCGCAGCCAACCCGCATACGGTCTTCGGTAACGCCATTGATGATAGGCGGCTCACCAGCCTGAATTACTAATTGAGACCCGTCATCCACCTGCATTTCAACGGCATCACCATTGCACAGGCTCAGCAAAGTGGCGCAGGTCACCCGGCCCTCTTTTTTGCCGCCGCCGGTCAGGTGATTCACCCCGCCAAGCGACAGCATTTGTGACCCATATTCGCCTGTTGTGACATGGCCAACAGCCTCACCATCAACACGCACCAAACTGCGTTCTGGACCAATATGGCGGTCGGTATCAATTTTCACCTTGGCGCCGCAATAGCTGAAGATTCCCTCGGTCACAACGGTCACCATGTCAACGCCATCATGCTGGCTGGCAACAATAAAAGGGGCAGGCTTATAATCTGGATAGGTGGTGCCGGCACCAATCGCCGTCACAAAATGATCATTTGGCGTGACAATGCTGCCGTCCCACGGTTTATCTTCCCCTAAAAACGGCACAAGACTGCCGCCCTCATCAATCCGGCGTTGCATGATGACCAACGGGTCCAATCTAACCAACTGCCCGGCATCATTGGCATAACGGTCACAAGCGCCCGATTTACCATCAGCGATGTAACACATCACCGGGCAGGCATCGCACCGGATTTTTTCATCAACCCGTTCATCACGGCTTTTGCGTTCAGTCATGATTTTGTCTCTTGTACCTGCTGATGCAGCGCTGCGCGAATTTTATCGGCAGTGGCCGGAAGATGCGTGATCAACACACCGGTTGCCTGACGAATAGCATTAACAATGGCTGGCGCGGTTGGGATCAATACATGTTCGCCCAGTCCCTTGGCCCCATAGGGCCCTTCTGCATCTGCTACCTCAACAATGACATGTTCAAACAACGGCACATCACCAATTGTCGGGATCAGATAATCATGTAAATTTTCGGTACGGCCGGGCAAATAATCTTCCATCAAGGCCAGACCAATGCCTTGGGCGGCCCCGCCTTCAATCTGGCCCTCGACAAGCAATGGGTTAATCGCCCGTCCCACATCATGCGCTGTTGTCATCTTCTCAAGACGCACCTGACCTAGCCCGATATCCACCACCAATTCGATCATTTGCGCACCATAGCCATAAACAGCATAAGGGGCGCCCTGACCATTTTCATCAAGCGGTGTGGTTGGCGGGTCATAGGTCTCTTCTGCCATAAATACATAGCCATGCGCATTCACTGGCAAGGACGACAAATCAATGCTGGCGGTGCCGCCAGCCGCATTGTCAACAAGGCGCACCTCTGCCCCATCAATTACGATGCTGGCATCATCCGAGACATTGCCGTGGCGCAAAATCACCTCACGCAAAGCGCGGCCAGCCAGCAATGCGGCTTTTCCAGACACGAATGTCTGGCGTGATGCGGATGTCTTGCCGCAATCTGGTGTCCGATCAGTGTCGCCATCGATCAGCGATAGGCTATGGACCGGCACCCCTAATGCATCGGCGGCAATTTGCGAAATAACCGTATTGGCGCCTTGCCCGATATCCATTGCCCCTTGGTGCAGAACACAAGCGCCATCAGCCGTCACACCGATCCGCATGGTTGACGGGTTTGGCAGAGATGTATTGCCACACCCATACCAGCAACTGGCCACGCCAATGCCTTTGCGCAACATTGATCCGGTCTTAGCGGCGTCTTTGTTAAACCTGTCAGCGCGCGCCAATGCCGCATCCCATTCTGGTTGCAACGCCGCTAAACAATCGGCAATGCCAACACCTGTCGAAAAACACTGGCCGGTGACCGTCGGCATATTATTTTGCAATGCATTCATCCGCCGAAATGCCAGCCGGTCCATGTCTAGCTTTTCTGCCAATAGATCATAGGCGCATTCTTGCGCAACCGCTGATTGCGGCACGCCAAATCCACGAAACGCCCCAGCTGGCGGCGCGTTGGTATGCACAGCGACACTCGATGCCCGGTAATCTGGTGTTACATAAGGCCCGCTGGCATGCACTGGCACCCGGTTTGCCACAGTTGGCCCCCAACTGGCATAAGCGCCAGTGTTAAACACGCCATCAAAGACAAAGCCGCTGATCCGCCCCTCAGCATCACAGCCCACCTCCAGCCGGATATCTGATGGATGACGTTTGGTCGAGGATCGCATCGATTCACCGCGCGTGTAACAAATCGCCACCGGCCGGTGCAACACCCACGCCGCCAATGCGACAAAGGGTTGAAATGAAATATCAAGCTTTGATCCAAAACCGCCGCCACATGCGCTTGGCATCACGCGAATGGCATCAACCTCCAGCGCCATAATTTCAGCAAGGCTATCACGGTCCATTTGTGCGGCCTGCGTACAGCCATAGATCACCAGCCTGTTACCCTCACGCACCGCGTAACCAGCCTCAGGCTCAATATAGGCATGCTCAATAAAGGGGGTGCTTGAATGCACACTGACCCGGTGCGCCGCCCGCGCCAGCGCCGCATCAGCATCTCCACTGGCTACATAGCCTTTGACCAAAATATTGCCGTCGCGCCCCGCATGCAACTGCCGGGCCTCTGGCTTACGCGCGTCTTGCGGCGTTAACATCGTCTCATGCGGTTGCCAACTAATCGGAAATTCAGCCTCGTCGAACCCCTCAATCACGGCTGGCTCACCAACAATAGCGGCCACAGCCTCGCCCCGATACAACGCGGTCCTCTCGGCAAAAACAGGTTGATCAGCAAACGGCGGGATCACACCAAAACAATTGCGGCCCGGCACATCCGTTGCATCAAACACTGCCACAATGCCTGGGTGACCTGCCAAAAACGCCGATTTATCGCCAATTTCGAAATCCGCATAATGGTGCGGACTGCGAATAACGCGCAATGACAGCGCATCAGCAGGCACACTATCTGCACCATAGTTAAGCCCGGCCTGCACCTTGGCGACGCCGTCAAGATGCTGAATCGAACTGCCCACATTGTGGCCAGCATCTGGTTTGATAGATGGCGGTTGGTGTGCGTGCGCCTGCATCACCGCATCAATAATTTTGCTGTAGCCGGTACAACGACACAACACCCCGCCAAGCGCATCTTCTACCTCGGTGCGGTTTGGTTGGGGGTTGATCTTTAACAAATGCGCGGCAGACACCAGCATGCCGGGCGTACAAATCCCGCATTGCGCCGCCCCATGCGCTAAAAAACTCTGCTGTAATTTTTCGATAACAGCTGACTCACGCAACCCTTCAACACTGGTGACTGATTGCCCGTCAACCTGCCCCAGCGCGACCAGACAACTGCAGACCGGCTCATCATCAAGCAAAATGGTGCAAGTCCCACAATCACCAGCATTACAACCAACCTTGGTACCGGTCAGGCCAAAATCACCACGTAATACATCGCTCATCCGTGTTGTCGGGCGCGCCGTACTGGTCACGGGTTTTCCATTTAGCAAAAAGCCTATGCCCACAATTAGTTCACCTGCCCCATGTCTGACCCAGCTGTTATCAAAAGTCGCCGCACGGCTTCTTCGACCGCCTCAATGCGATAGCTTGCCGGGGCACGCACATCATCAATCGGGGACAAGTTGGCAAAATGCGCCGCCGACACCAAATCGGCCGCGCCCGCCAATGGCTGGCCGCACAAGTGCCGTTCCAAATCATCAAGCCGCGTTGCCACTTCTGAACAAGCCCCAACAGCAATCGCTATTTCGGCAATCGTCTGCTCGGTGTCGCATAACAGCCGCATCGCCACCATACCAATCGAAATGACCAAATAGCGGCGGGCCCCCAATTTATAGAAATATCCCTGTCCAGCAGTCGCGGTGTTCGGCACCAGAATAGCGCTAACCATTTCGTCCTCAGCGCGGACTGTTTTGCGATTGCCAGTGATGAATGACGCCAATGGCACCACCCGGCGCCCCCGGCAGGATTGAAGCTCTACCGCGGCATCCATGGTCAACAGGGCCGGCACCCCATCTGCCGCCG
>CAJWSS010000010.1:0-20829 GCA_913045915.1 uncultured Alphaproteobacteria bacterium
TGGCCAAAGTTGAAATTTACACATCTATGATGTGCCCTTATTGCAGTCGCGCAGTCGGGCTGTTACGAGCCAAGAACGTCAGGTTTGAACAAATTGATGTGTCAATAAGCAGTGAATTGCGACAAAACATGCGTAGCCGGACCGGGGGCCGCACATCCGTACCACAAATTTTCATTGATGATGAACATATCGGCGGTTGTGATGATTTGTTCGCGCTTGAATCTGCCGGCCATCTTGACGCCTTGCTCAATCAGTCAGTATCGCAATGACCCTGTGTGTTGCCGCCCTGCAATATTGTGCCAGCGACGATGCCGCCGCCACGCTTGCCCATATCGAACCGTTAATCGCCAAAGCCGCGCAAACGGCCCAACTGATCTGTCTTCCCGAAGCGGCCAGTTTTCTGGCGGCAAGCCGCGCGCAACTGGAGGACCGAGCCGAATGGGAAGATGACAGCAGTAGCCAGAAAAAACTGGCGGCACTGGCGCGTCAGCATGGTGTCTGGTTGCTGGCGGGGTCGTTGTTTTTGCGGCGGCGCCACGACCATAAATTGGTAAACCGCGGCGTGCTTTTTGCTCCAGACGGGCAGATCATCGCCAGCTACGATAAAATTCACATGTTTGATGCCAATGTTGGCGATGGTCAACGCTATTGCGAATCAGACAGCTTTGCCGCGGGCGCCACACCAGTTATCGCTGATCTTGGTGACATACAGCTTGGCATGACCATTTGCTATGATTTGCGGTTCCCGCATTTATATCGGCAATTAGCCCGCGATGGCGCACATATCTTGGCGGTTCCGGCCGCCTTTACTGCGGTCAGCGGCGCCGCCCATTGGCATGTGTTATTGCGGGCGCGGGCCATTGAAACCGGTTGCTATGTGATTGCCCCCGCCCAATGCGGCACGCATAGCGATGGCCGCCAGACTTATGGTCACGCCATGATTATCAGCCCGTGGGGTGAAATTCTGGCCGAAGCTGAAAATGGCGATGGGGTGATCACCGCAACCATTGATGTATCAAAAATTACTGATGCGCGCCGCGCCATCCCGTCACTCAATAGTTCAGCAGAATTTGGTAACACCAAATTATACCGCCGCTAGCAAAACCAGCCTGTTACCAGCGCTTGATTACGCCAGACCATGATCACCAATGGTTAGATATTTATTGTGACGGTCGGCAATCAGCGCCGCCGCATCCATACCAGCCAATGATTTAAGCTGTGTTTCAAAAGCATCGCCCAGCGCGTCAATAGCGGCATCAGGATCACGGTGCGCCCCGCCAAGCGGTTCGGCCACAACCGCATCAACAACACCCAGTTTTTTCATCCAGTCTGATGTGATGCGCCCGGCTTCAGCGGCGTCTTGTGCATGTTCTGCACTGCGCCATAAGATCGACGCACATCCTTCAGGGGAAATCACGCAATAGACCGCATGTTCAAACATCACCACACGGTTGCCTGTGGCAAGCGCAATCGCCCCGCCTGACCCGCCTTCGCCAATAATCGCGGCAACCATCGGTGTTGGCAGGTTCAGACACCCGCGGATGGCACTGGCGATGGCTTCTGCCTGACCGCGTTCTTCGGCGCCGCGTCCGGGATAGGCACCTGCGGTATCGACAAAGCTTAACACCGGCAACCCAAATCGCCCGGCCAAATCCATCAATCTGCTGGCTTTGCGATACCCTTCGGGCCGCGCCATACCAAAATTCCGTTTAATACGTTCTTCAGTTGTACTGCCTTTTTCCGTTCCCATCACCATGACTGACTGGCCACGAAACCGCGCCATACCAGCAATCACCGCGTGATCTTCGGCATAATTCCGATCACCAGCCAATGGGGTGAAATCGGTCAACAACCGGTCAAAAATAGCGCGCACTTTTGGGCGTTCCGGGTGACGGGCAACCTGCACCTTTTCCCACGCCCCTAATTTTTCATAGGTTTGCTTTAATTCGCGCTCGATACGGGTCTGCAACTTGCCGATCTCATCAGCAATATTGATACTGCCATCGGTGCTCATATGCCGCAATTCTTCAACCTTGCCCTCAAGGCTGGCGATTGGCTTTTCAAAATCAAGAAAATGTCTCATAGAACCTATCCTGCGGCGATCACTGGCTGGCGTCTAGTTTATCGTTCTTGACGCTTACTGGCAAGCGGGTGTGCATCGGCAACCAGCCCCGCCAACCGATCCGGGCGACTGGATGTATAAATCTGTGTTGTCGCAATATCAGCATGTCCGAGCATGGTTTGCAGACTGCGCAAATCCGCCCCGCGATTCAGCATATGCGTGGCAAAAGAATGGCGGATTTTATGCGGGGTGACCCGGCGTGGGTCAATTTGTGCCTGAACCGCTATGGATTTGAGCAGTTGGGCAAATTGTTGCCGCGTCATAGCCCCACCATCCGCGGTTGCTGAATCGCCCGGAAACATATAATCAGACAATAGATAGCCAGCTGTGGCATCACGCAATTCTAGCCAGTCAGCCGCGGCATGTTTAGCGGCTTTGCCAAGCGGAACAAGCCGTTCTCGCCCACCCTTGCCAACCACAATGATGGAATCCGGCTGGCGGCGAAATTGCGAAACCTGCAAATGCACAAGTTCCGAAACCCGTAGGCCAGTGGCATAGAGAATTTCGAGCATCGCCACAGCACGCAACGACAAAGCCGCCGGCCGCATGGCGTCGGCCGCGGCAAGTAATTTTGTGACTTCATCCTCGCTCAGGCTTTTTGGCAAAGGGGCAGGCAACGTGGGGTTGTCAATCCAGCGACATGGATTATCCGGGCGGATCTGATCTTCAACAGCCCAGCCCATAAACTGACGAAGCGCACTCAATCGGCGCGCAACAGACCGCGCCGACAAGCCGCGCTCATGCCAGATGGCGATCACCCGGCGTAAATCATCCGCATTACAATCTGTGAGGGATGTGTTTTCCCCACGCAATAACTGGCTGGTGTTAGCCAGATCACGCCGATAGGCCGCCAATGTATTTGCCGAGGCGGCGCGCATGGCCACCAAAGCATCAAGAAACATCGTGATCAGCGGGTCGGTACCCGGCGGTGTCGGATCAGCTTGCGGTACCATCCACAATACCTGCGGCAAACCGGTTCAAAAGATGCGCGCGTAGAATTTCTTTGGTCAACGCTTTTGCCACATCTTCTTGACCAATCAAACGCAACGCCGCAACCACTTTTGCCAGATCTTCTGGATTGATCGTCTCAAGCGGCCCAGTCTGCAACAGCCAGTTTGTTATGAGCACGGTTTCGGCCACCCGCCGGTTATCTGCCGCCTGTGTGACGGCCGCCAGCAAGACCGGCGACAAAGATATGAAGGGTTGCTGTGTCAGTGTCGCGTCTTTGGCCAGCACCAACCAGTCTTGATCCGGCATAACAGCGCCGGCCGCCTGCAACACCGGCACCAATGGCCACATATCAAGATCACGCACGACCGCTGGCTGCATTTCTGACCGGTCAATCATCGTCATGAGTTTGGCCGCACGTACCGCATCATCATGATCGGTAAATGTCTCTAAAAGGGCGATATCATCAGGCTGGGCAATGGCCAGCAACATGGCAATTTTTGGGGCCACACCATCATCATTAAACCGCATATCTGCGGCGGCATCCGCATTGGCAATTTCATCGGTTATCAGTTCTGCATAAAGCGGCAACATCAACGCCCCGTTACCATCAGAAATTTCAGCCCCCATCGCCGCTACAATACGGGCCAAGCGTTGCGGCGATGTATCAGCATCAATGGCCCGCCAAGCCATCGCCGTGGTCAGCGCGGTGGCTTCACCATCAAGCTGTGCCAACGCCAGTTGCGGGTCGCTGTCGACGGGGCCGGCATTGCGCCATAATTTACTGACCTGATTATGGTCAATCAGGCCCCGGCTCAAGCCATCAAAGGTCGAGACCAAGCGCGCATCGGCACCCAAAAATTTCAACTGCACCACACTTTGTGCCATCTGCGATGGCAACACTGCCAGACTTTCAAGCGGAATCGACCGGTTCACCACATCCATCAGCACAATATGCATCGTATCAATTGTGTTTGGGTCGATATTTTCGGCCGGCACACCGGTTAGCATTTCGCGCGTCAAGGCAAAGAACACCGGGTCTTCAACGCCATTTGCCGCCAGAATATCAGCGGCGAATCTGGCCCCGGCCACATTTCCCTTCACCGCATGACAAATCACATTTGCCTTGTGCCAAAATGGATCCAATGTCGTCGCCACTTGCGCGTCAACAATACCGCAAGCCACCGCGTCATTACGCATCATCAATTCATGTTCAACAAGCCAGCGTTTCCAACTGGACCAGCGCGGCGAGTCAGGCAATTGATTGGCCAGCACCGCCAAATCATGTGAACGACCCGCACGTGCCAACCAAGCCAGCCGCGCCGCCACCAATTCGCCAGCCACAAGATTGGCACCGCTAGGCGGCACCGACTGTTTAGCGACCACCCGGTAAGACAGGTTGGTCAAGGCCTGCGAATGACTGACCACCGCCGCTTTTTCCAACAAAAACACCGCGTCTGACGCCGATGTGCCGCGCCAGATCATACTATCTAGGCTGCGTGTATTCGCATCATCATCGCCAACACCAATGGCGGCCAACCCCACTTCAGAAATTTTCCGGCGGCCCAAATTGACTTGTGCATAGGCCGCGCTGGTATTGGCAAGACTATCGCCAGAGGCAGGCGCCACCACTGCCGGTTCAGCGTCATTTGATCCGGTTTGCTCACCAGCGACAGTTACATCCACCGGCGGTTGAGTGTTGTCGGAGGGGGCTATGGTCGGATCTGATGTTGCAGGATCCGCAATCGCCGCATCGCCGATTAGATTCAATGGCTGGTCGGTGTCAGCCCGTTGTGCCGCCGCCGGCACCGACCACACCAATAGACATAGAAGCGCGGCAATGCCTATCTGGTTATTTTGATAGCTCGGCATCTGGAATCACCTTATTAATCGCGACTGTCGGGGCCGGTATGTGCCAGCTTGATAACACAACAACGCCGGCCACTGACAGGCCAACAAGAAGAAATAAAAACAGGGCTACACGTGTCATCCGATCCCCAACAATCTATATATAAATTCAATTATCCACCACGCCGTACAAAGCAGGGTTTTGTGTTCAGATTATGTCGGTAATTAGGCAAAGTTACCAGTCCTGAAAATCATTTCGTCGACACAGCCCCCCTGATGCGGCCATTTTGCCCCCGTCACGTTCTGCTATTGGCCTGTTCGTCAGCCCTCGTTATGATAGCGATATGAACATGCAAAAAACATCTGCTGGTGCATCTAATCCAGCCCAAGACGCCCCGGGGGTGTTTCACAAACCGATTGCACTTGTCGGGTTGATGGGTAGCGGCAAATCGGTGATTGGCCGCCGTCTGGCAAAACAGCTGGGGCTCAAATTTGTCGATAGCGATCAGCTGGTGACACAAATGGCCGGGGTCAGTATCACCGATATTTTTGACCTTGCTGGTGAAGCCAAATTCCGCGATATGGAATTTCGTGCCATCCAAAGCCAGCTAAAGCAACCACCGCATGTGCTGGCCACTGGCGGCGGGGCATTTTGCCAGCCATCCACCGCCGCCCTGCTACGCGACAATGCCATCGTTGTCTGGTTACAGGCCAGCCCGGACACCTTGCTGAAACGCATTGGCGATATCAATAGCCGTCCCTTATTGCAAACCGGGCCCCCTATCGAGATTTTGCAACAACTGCAAACCGCCCGCGCACCATTTTACCGCAAGGCGCATATTCATCTCAATACAGATGGCCTGACCTTGGCAAAGTCACTTGCCGCGCTGGTCAGCGCACTTGACAGCTACCGGGCAACACAATAGGTCATGAAACTATGACACAGATGAGTTTGACAGTTGGTCTTGGCACCCGCGCCTATGACATTACCATTGGCCCCGGGCTAATTGATCAGGCCGGGACCATGCTTGGCGAAATTGCCGCTGACCGGCATATTATCATCGTCAGCGACGATCAGGTTGCCCCCTTGCATTTGCAACGTCTGTTAGATGGGTTTTCACCCATTGCCCGCAAACTCGATCAATTTGTTGTGGCCGCTGGTGAGGCCAGCAAATCAATGGCGGTGCTGACCCGATTGCTTGACGATATTCTGGCCATTGGCGTTGACCGGTCGGTGTTACTGGTGGCCTTTGGTGGCGGGGTGATTGGCGATCTGGCCGGATTTGCGGCGGCATCCTTGTTACGCGGTGTTGATTTTGTGCAAATACCAACAAGCCTGCTGGCCCAAGTGGATAGTTCTGTCGGCGGCAAAACCGGCGTGAATGCCAAAGCTGGTAAAAATCTGATTGGCGCCTTCTATCAACCGCGCGCGGTGCTTGCCGACACCAGCCTATTGGCGACATTGCCCGCTCGCGAATTACGTGCTGGCTATGCTGAGGTGGTAAAATATGGCCTTTTGGGGGATGCGGGGTTTTTTGACTGGCTGGAACAGCATGGTGAACAGGTGTTGGCATTGGAACCAGATGCCTTGCAACAGGCCATCTATACCTCATGCCTTGCCAAGGCCCGCATTGTCGAGGCGGATGAGCGCGAATCTGGTAAACGCGCTTTGTTAAATCTTGGTCACACCTTTGGCCATGCATTTGAGGCCGTCGCCAATTATGATGGGCGGTTACTTCATGGCGAGGCGGTGGCGGCTGGGATGGGGCTAGCATTCGATTTATCTGTTGCGCTGGGGCTGTGCGGCCAACCAGAAGCTGACAGATGTAAAGCCCATCTTCAGGCAAGCGGCCTGCCGTCTGGTCAGGCCACTCTACCAGCCGGCAACGCGCCTGCGAATATTTTACTTGGCCATATGAAACATGACAAAAAGACCCGCAATGGGGTCATGCATTTTGTGCTGGCACGCGCCATTGGTGATGCTTTTGTACATGGGGATGTGCCAGAACCTGTTGTGACAGAATTGCTGGAAAGAGGGTTTAATGCTGTCTAGCCTATGGCTGTTAGCGCTGACTGTCGGGTTGCTGATCGTGGCCTCAGCTTTTTTCTCAAGTGCTGAAACAGCGCTGACCGCGGCATCCGATGCACGCATGCGACAGCTTGCCAATAAAGGTAATAAACGCGCGAAAATCGTTGAAAAACTGCGCGCTGACCGGGAAGGGCTGATTGGGTCCATCCTGATTGGTAATAATGCGGTGAATGTTTTAGGGTCGGCGCTTGCCACCAGCTTTGCCATTGCCTTATTTGGCGAGGGCGGTCTGGTCTGGGCAACCATCGGTATGACCGTGTTGCTGGTGGTGTTCGCCGAGGTGATGCCAAAAACCTATGCCTTTACCTATGCTGACAGCTATGCCTTGCGGATCGCTCCGGTATTGCAAATCGTGGTGCGTGCCCTCAGCCCATTATCGGTGGGGATCAGGCTGCTGGCCACGCAGATCATCCGCCCCAACCCGGATGCACATGAAAACCGCGAAGAAGAATTACGCGGGCTGATTGAATTGCAAGGCAATGATGGCAATGCAGATGACCGTGAGCGCAAAGCCATGCTGTCATCTATTCTTGATCTGAATGAAATTTCGGTCGAAGCCATTATGACGCATCGCGGCACCGTCAGCATGATTAACGCCGATGATCAGGTCGAGGATATTTTGCGCTATGTGCTGAATTCACCGCATACGCGCCACCCGGTATTTTCCGGAAAATCAGATAATATTGTTGGGGTGCTTCACGTCAAAGATTTGTTGCGCGCTGTTGGCGAGGCCGAAAGTGGCATGATACTGCCTGAAACCGTACAAAACATTGCCAGTGATGCCTATTTTATCCCGGAAACAACATTGCTATTTGACCAGCTTCAGGCGTTTCGGTCACGGCGCGAACATTTTGCTGTCGTTGTTGATGAATATGGCGATTTTCGCGGCATTGTTACACTCGAAGATATTTTGGAAGAGATCGTCGGTGATATCGATGATGAGCATGATATTGACCTTGCCGGCCTCACCCCACAGGCAGATGGGTCATGGCTAGTTGATGGCAATGTGACAATTCGTGACCTGAACCGTACATTGGGATGGCAATTACCGGATGAAGATGCATCAACAGTGGCGGGGCTGGTGCTGTTTGAAAGCCGCACAATTCCCAACCCCAGTCAGGAATTCCGCTTTCATGATATCCGCTTTCGGATAGTGAAGCGCAAGGGTAACCGGCTGACCCGGCTCAGATTATGGGCAAAATAGCCAATGCGAAAGGGGCCTAATGCTGATGACCACGCCGCCACCTCCAACAGCCAAAATTCCGGCCGCTGAATCGCCCTCAACCCCCTATGGGGACAAACATGTGACGCGTCTCAGCCCTGCCGTGCCGCGCGAAGCCGTGCATAAGCGGCAAATCAATTGTAATGGCTTTGTCCGTGAGGATGGGCTGTATGATATTGAAGCTGAATTGACTGATCACAAAACCTACGCTTTTCCCAGCGATTTTCGCGGCACCGTTACGCCTGATTTGCCGGTGCATCATATGGTGTTGCGCATCACCATCAACAAAGACCGGGTGATCCAGCATGCCGAAGCCATCACCATCACTGGCCCCTATGCGATATGCCCGACGGCCAATGCGGTGTTCAGCAATCTGGTGGGTCTGCAAATTGGCCCCGGATGGCGGCGCAAAGTACAAGCCGCGATTGGTGGGCGGCACGGCTGTACACATATCACCGAGCTACTGGGCCCGGTGGCAACGATTGCCTATCAAACCCTATACGGCGAAGAAGCTCGGCAGGCCAGACAAACGGATACCATGACAGATCAGAACAAACAATCTAGCCGAACACAATTGGCCAATAGCTGTGTTGGCTATGCCGATGATGTCGTCGATGCGTGAACGGGTTGGCGCTGGCTAGCTTGATAAATGCAATTCCAGCGCATGAATATCGCCGGCTAATTCATCAGCCAGAATAGAATTTACCAGCCGGTGCTGTTGTACCCGTGATTTGCCGGCAAAGCTTGCTGCCTTTATAGTGACAGTGAAATGTGTGCCACCGCCTTCCCGCCAGCCGGCATGGCCAGCATGGTGATGGCTGACATCTTCTACCTCTATATGCTGCGGTGATAACGCATCTTTAAGTTTTTGCGCTATGGTATCTGCGGTTGCCATGTGCTATCTCCAGCTAGGGGGTTTTGTTTTTGCGATAAGTAGTGATTTATAGTGGATCATATGATGAGACGCGCCAACGCACCAGAACTTAACAATACTGGCGAAGACGACACCCATCCACCCCGACGCTGTGCCGCTGATGGATGCCGGCAAGAGGGCAGCTACCCAGCGCCCAAATCACGGTCTGCCCTGCGCGACTATTTGTGGTTTTGCCTAGAGCATGTGCGCGAATATAACAAATCTTGGAATTATTACGAAGGGTTGCAAGGGGCGGCGCTTGAAGCCGAAATCCGGCGCGCCACCACCTGGGAACGACCAAGCTGGAAATTTGCCACTGGCAAACCAAGTGAAAACAGCTTTGAAGACCCGCTAGGGCTGTTTGATTTTGAAAATCGTGATGCCGGGCCGGCGGCGCGGCAGGTCCCCCCTGAAGAAAAGCGCGCCTGGAAAATACTGCAATTGTCGCCAGTGACAGACATTGATATAGTCAAGAAACAATATAAGCGGCTGGTCAAACAGAATCATCCTGATAAAAATGGGGGTGACGCCGCCGCCGAAGAACGTCTAAAAGATATCAATCTTGCTTACTCACTTATTCGAAAGAGCCTTGCCACCAGCGGCACAACAGCCGCGCATTAATCTGAAATTTCTTTTGTGGAGTTTAATCTGTTATGTCCGATAACGCTAAATTTGTGCCGACCCCCGCACATTCGCTGTCTGCCCCCGATACCGAAGTGAACGCGCGCGATGTGTTTGGCATTGATGTTGATATGATGATACCAGCGTTTAGCGAAGCGTCTGATTATGTGCCAACGCATGATCCGAATTATCAATTTGACCATGACACCACAATCGCCATTTTGGCTGGGTTTGCCCATAACCGGCGGGTGATGGTACAAGGCTATCACGGCACCGGCAAATCGACCCATATTGAACAGGTGGCCGCACGGCTGAACTGGCCATGTATCCGGGTCAATCTAGATAGCCATATTAGCCGTATTGATCTGATTGGTAAGGATGCCATCGTATTGCGTGATGGCAAACAAGTCACAGAGTTCCGCGAGGGCATTTTGCCATGGGCCTTGCAAAACCCAGTCGCATTGGTATTTGACGAATATGATGCGGGGCGAGCTGATGTGATGTTTGTGATCCAGCGTGTGCTCGAGGTTGATGGCAAGCTGACCCTGCTTGACAGCAATAAAGTGATCCATCCAAACCCGCATTTCCGGCTTTTTGCAACGGCGAACACAGTTGGTCTTGGTGATACAACGGGGCTTTATCATGGCACCCAGCAAATCAACCAAGGTCAAATGGATCGCTGGTCAATTGTGTCCACATTGAATTATTTGCCGCATGAAGATGAAGTCGGCATTGTGACCGCAAAAGTGCCTCAATATGCCGATAAAAACGGTACCGAACAGGTGGCGGCTATGGTGCGCATGGCGGATTTAACACGCAAAGGATTTATGGCTGGCGATTTGTCCACCGTGATGTCGCCACGCACCGTCATCACATGGGCTGAAAATGCCGCTATTTTTGGTGATATGACGCTGGCTTTCCGGCTGACATTTTTAAATAAATGCGACGAAGTTGAACGCCCGACAGTGGCTGAATATTATCAGCGCTGTTTTGGCATCGACCTTCCCGAAGCACCGGTCCGTCAGGCCAACGCGAGCTAATCCACGCACCATTGCTGGTGCCACAGGTAACAGGACCGATGCATGCCTGAATTTGATAAGGACTCGCAATTCTTGAAATCTAATGCCGCGGCTATGCGCGCCTTGGCCGGTGGCAAGGATCATCAGGTGACCTATGCTGGCACCGATACCCATGTCGGGAATAATGATGTCCGTTTGCCCGCCTTGCCGCCAACCGCGACCGCGGCACAGCGTGACAGCCTGCGCGGGGCGGCCGATGGCGCGGCTCTATGGCTGGCGCATCACAATCCCAAAACCCATCAGAAACATTGCCCAGCCCCGGAAGGGGCCAAGGCAATTTTCGAAGCCGCCGAGCGCGCCCGGGTAGAGGCCATTGGATCGCGGCACATGAAAGGCGTCGGCAAAAATCTTGAAGCGGCTTTAAACCAACGGTATGAAAACCGCCAGATTGACGCGCCGGGTAGTGCTGACGAAGCCGGCATATCTGAAGTGGTGCGGTTATTATTACGCGAACAGCTGAGCGGCGCCCAGCCCCCCAAAAATCTCTCAATGGTGATGGATTTATGGCGCCCCTGGATCCAGAGCCGGGCCGGCGATCTGTTACAGCAATTACAGGGCTCGCTTGATGACCAGGCGCAATTTGCCGAATTATCACGGCGTCTGATTGGCGCACTTGAAACCGACCTTGGCGATTCAGCGTCTGATCAGGATGACAATTCTGATAATGACGACGATCAAGATGATGGCGGTGACAGTCAAAGTGAACAGGATGGCGAACAGTCAGCCGTTGGCGAAGACCAAAGCGATGGCGATGACAGCCAAGCGATGGATGATGCAGGTGATGCCGGGGTATCTGAAGACGGCGAAATGATGGAAGCCGACGGCGCTGACGATGGTATGGATGATGGTGAATCGCCAAATTCTGATATGACCGGCAGACATGCGCAAAATGCCGCCGATAAAGATATCTACCGTATTTTTGAAACCAAATTTGACGAGGTGATCGCCGCAGCGGATTTATGCGATCCAGAAGAGCTGGACCGGTTGCGTGTGATGCTTGACCGGCATATGGAAAATGTCGCCAGTATCGTTGGTAAATTAGCCAACCGACTGCAACGTAAATTAATGGCCCATCAAAATCGTTCGTGGGATTTCGACCTTGAAGAAGGCATGCTTGATGCGGCGAAACTGCACCGTGTGGTGACCCAGCCATTAAGCCCGCTATCATACAAACAAGAACAGGATACCAAATTCCGCGATACCGTTGTCACGTTGTTGCTGGACAATTCTGGATCGATGCGGGGGCGGCCCATTACCATTGCCGCGGTCACTGCCGATATTTTGGCGCGCACCTTGGAACGGTGCGGCGTGAAAGTCGAAATTTTAGGGTTTACCACGCGGGCATGGAAAGGCGGCCAGTCACGTGAATTATGGCAACAGGCCGGCAAGCCAGCCAACCCGGGTCGATTGAACGATTTACGTCATATTATTTACAAACCAGCAGATGCCCCATGGCGGCGCGCCCGCAAATCACTGGGGCTAATGTTGCGTGAGGGTATTTTAAAAGAAAATATTGATGGCGAGGCCCTGTTATGGGCGCATGACCGGCTCCTTGCCCGCAATGAAGACCGCCGCATTATGATGGTGATTTCAGATGGGGCGCCGGTTGATGATTCGACATTATCGGTCAATAGTGGCAGTTATCTTGAACGGCATCTTCGTGAAGTGATTAGCTATATTGAAACACGCTCGCCTGTCGAATTACTAGCGATTGGTATCGGCCATGATGTGACCAGATATTACCGCCGCGCCGTGACCATCACTGATGTTGAACAATTAGGCGGTGCTGTGGTTGGACAATTGACCGATTTATTTGACGAAGACGCCGGCAAACAGCGTCGCCGTGTTACCTGATGTAAAGCCGCATCCCAGTTAAAAATAACGCGAACATTAGACGCCCCAAACAAAAAACCCCAACGCTATGGCCGGGGTTTTTTCATCCGGGGCAAAAGCCCAATCTGTATAAAGCAGGGTACGGCCTAGCTGTTGGCGGCCTGTGCCGCAACAATTTCACGCTTGAGCTGTTGTGCCTCTTCGGCCAGTTCCGCGTTACGCGCTTGCAACAAAAACGCGTCAAGACCACCATGTTTTTCAACCGTGCGCATCGCGCTTGTTGAGACACGCAAGCTCACCTTACGATCCAGAATTTCGCTCTGCATGCTGGTGCTTTGCAAATTTGGCAAAAACCGGCGACGTGTACGGTTGTTGGCGTGGCTGACATTATTGCCGGACATCACGCTTTTACCTGTTAATTGACAACGTTTTGCCATGATCAAGGCTCCATCTGAGGTGGCGCTGTGTGCGCCACAATAAATCTGAAGGCAGGGTATAGGCCAGACACGCCGCTAGGTCAAGTCTGAAAACCCCTGTAACAGCAGTCACAAACAGCCCGCGCCAACTATAGCCAGCCGCAACAGCGTCCGGCAAACTATGCCCTGCGCAAAACGCCTAGGGGGAAATTTCATATTATCTTTTTGGTTAATCCAAATAGGCTAGCTAGTAGGACCATCTGTAGGATCTATAGGCGCTAAAGGCAGTGATGCGACGTGCTGAAAAAAAATATCATAATTGCGCACCGGCGCACGTCACTGGCACTAGAAGTTTATTTCTGGGACTGTCTACAGGTTATTTTAACCTATGAACAAATAACGCTGGATGAATTTTGCATGCTGGTCGTTCAGCACCGTCAAAATTCAAGTTTGTCATCTGCGGTCAGGCTGGTGATTGTGATCTATTTTCGCACCTTGGCAAACGTGCGCCTTAAAGATAATGAAGTCTTTGCCAGCGACATGACTGATATTGGGTTGCAGTTTCACGAACCAGATGCCGCCCCAGCACCGGTTACGATTTTGCCGGTGGTGTTACAGAAGTTTGGGATAATCGAATCGCGTGCTGAATAGCCTTTGTGGCATGTGGTATCTGGCCTTTGGCATGGGCAATTTGATGCACCCCATCGGCCTGCATCAGATCGACCAGTTCTGCTAAGATCTGCGCTGGTAATTCCGGCCCGTTGAGCGCTAGCCCGGTATAAAGTTGCACCAAATCGGCACCAACCAGAATTTTGGCATAGGCTTGCCAGCCGCTGGCAACACCGCCAACCCCGACCACACCAAGACGCCCCTTGGCATGCGTTACCACCCGCGCCAGAATATCGGTCGCCGGGGCAAATAAGGGCGCCCCTGACAACCCACCAGCTTCGCCAGCATGGTGGCTGGCAAGACCAGCTGGCCGGGCAATGGTTGTGTTTGTCGCAATGATGGCGCTGACGCCAGACGTGATCGCGGTCTCGACAATGGCGGCAAGATCCTGATCATGCAGATCAGGCGCAATTTTCAAAAATAACGGCCGCGTCACTTTGGCATCATCAAGCCCGGCACGCGCCGCTGACAATAATGATTGTAAATGCTGTTCGGTTTGCAAATCACGCAACCCCGGCGTGTTTGGGGACGAAATATTGAGCGTAATATAATCTGCCAGACCGGCAAGCGCCGCCACCGCCCGGCGGTAATCGGCAATCGGGTCGTTGCTGGTTTTATTGGCCCCCACATTGACCCCAACGACACCAGCCTCTGGCCGGCGGTGTTGTAAATTCTGCGCCGCCGCTTGCATGCCCTTGCCATTAAACCCATAGCGATTGATGACGGCGTCATCTTCAGGCAGGCGAAACACCCGCGGCTTTGGATTGCCAGCTTGCGGCAAAGGGGTAATGGTACCCACTTCTACATGGCCAAACCCCAGCCTTAGGGCGCCATGATAACAGGCGGCATTCTTGTCAAACCCGGCCGCCAAGCCGAGTGGATTAGGAAATTTTACCCCGCCCAGCGTAACAGCAAGATCAATCGGTCCAGCATCAACTGCCGGGCGCGGCCCGAGTTGCCAGCGCAATGTTTCAACGGCCAATTTATGCGCGGCCTCGGCAGGCAGTTGCCGTGCCAACCTAGCCAGCACTTGCCACATCAGCTGGCCGCACCAGCGCCGGCAGACAATCGTCCCGCCAACGCATCATCTATCAACTGCACTGACTTGCCGCGTCCATAAAGCGCAAAAAATGATCCCATACGCGGCCCTTCTGTTTGTCCCAGCAGAACTTCGTACAGACATTTGAACCAATCGCGTAAATTTTCATATTCAGCGGCTTTGCCAACCGCATAGACAACCGACTGGATATCTTCGCCACTGGCATGGTCTGGCAAATCAGCCAGCGCGGTTTTAAGCGCCAGCAAATGACCTTGTTCTGTTTCGTTTGGCAGACGGTATATTTTTTGCGGGCGTACCAAATCCTGATAGTAATTGACCGCATAGCCTATCATCCGGTCGAGTTCTGGATGGCTTGCCGGGCTGACATCGGGGGCATAATCAGTGACATAGCCCCAGACGATATCTGGTGCTTCAGCATGACAAACCGCCGCCAAATTGAGAAGCAAGGTAAAGCTGACCGGCAAAACCGACAATGCTGGTGCCCCGCTATGAATATGCCAGACCGGATTTTCCAGACGCGCGGCATCTTCCTGTGTGCTGATTTTGCCAAGATGCTGATAATATTCATCAACAGTTTTTGGAATCACATCAAAATGCAAACGCTTGGCACGTTTTGGCTGGCCATACATAAACAAGGACAGAGATTCCGGACTGCCATAGCGCAACCAGTCTTCAACAGACAGACCATTGCCCTTGGATTTAGAAATTTTTTCACCATTCGCATCAAGGAATAATTCATAGGACAGGCCAGCCGGCGGTGTACTGCCAAGCGCCCGGGCAATTTTGCTGGATTGCGTCACCGAATCGATCAGATCTTTACCGCTCATTTCATAATCAACGCCAAGCGCCACCCAGCGCATCGCCCAGTCGCATTTCCACTGCAATTTACACTTGCCGCCAGTGACTTCGGTTTCACGGGTATCACCACTGTCTGGGTGGATATAGCTGATCGTGCCAGCCGCCGGATTTTGCCCAACAACCTTGGCCTGTAGCACCCGGCCGGTATCTGGGCAAATCGGGAAAAACGGGCTGTACGTGGCCTGACGTTCTGGCCCCAGCGTTGGCAACATGATCGCCATAATGGCATCATATTGTTCCAACACCCGCATCAAGGTCGCGTCAAAATCACCATTTGCATAGCATTCGGTTGAACTTTTAAATTCATACTCAAAGCCGAATCCATCCAAAAATGCCTGCAACCGCAGATTATTGTGCATGCCATAGGATGGAGCGGTGCCAAACGGGTCAGGCACCTTGGTCAGCGGCATATCAATATAACCTGCCATCATTTCCTGATTGGGGATATTGGTCGGCACTTTTCTAAAGCCATCCATATCATCAGAAAAACACACCAATTTAGTGGCCTGCCCGGTCAGGGTTTCATAGGCATGCCGCACCATTGTGGTACGGACAACCTCGCCAAATGTGCCGATATGAGGCAAGCCAGACGGGCCATAGCCGGTTTCAAAAAGCACCGTGTCTTTGGCGCCGATTTTTTCCATACGGGCGGCCAAAGCGCGGGCTTCAGCAAATGGCCATGCCTTTGCATCTTGTGCAATTTCCTGCAACTGTGCGATCACGTCATTCATCATCGTGCTTTCTGTTGGGGCCGGGCTGGCATCACACACCGGGTGATGCTTGTGTTCAGCAGGCGTAAAATCGCCGACAAGCTAGTGCCAAGGCCCGGTAGAGGTCAAGTGAGTTATGAAATTATCCGCGCTTTTCCCCTGCCAAAGCTGGCGCCACTGCGATGCAGGCGCTATATCATAGCCACCATGCATGACAATGTTATCACCGCACAGCCTGATCTGCATAATATACCGGTGTTTTATCCCCACGGTACCCGGCTTATATGGATCAGCACAGATGGCGAAATTTGCCAGCTGGATCGCCAGGCTGTCGCCGCCGAGCTGGCACTTGGACCGGTTTTGCTCTGCCATCGCCGCTGGAGCGAGGCCCGTGCCGGCGCTGAGATCAGCACTTATCTTGATATCATGGAATTATACGCCTTTGTCAGGCCGGCCAGATTCGCCTTGCCCACACCAGCAGGGCTGGCCCAGCAACTCGGTCTGGCGCGGCCACAATCGGGCGAGGATATGGCGAGCCTGTTACCGCAAATCGCCTTTTTACTGCTTGATGAATTAGCTGCTCAGCCAGTCAAGGAACAAACGGAAGCCGCCAAAATTGCCGATATGATGGCGGCTGGCGGCTGGGCATGGGGGCCGTTTATTCTGGCACATCTTGGGGTGGCCGCATCACCGCCGGCCCCGCCCGATGGCCGACAGGCGGCCATCTGGCACCGGCTTGCCGACTATACCGATTACACCCCACAAACCGAACCCGGCACCCTGCCAGTTTTGCCCGATGCGGCCCGCCAACGGCTACAGGATATGCTGGGCGGTACAGCAGAGATGCGCCAGTCACAAAGCGATTATGCCGCCGCTGTGGCGATGAGCTTTGACCGGCCCGACGCCGGCCCAGCACCAGCCCTTGTGCTGGCCGAAGCTGGCACCGGCACCGGCAAAACGCTGGGCTATCTATCGCCAGCCACATTATGGGCAGAAAAAAATGGCGGCACCGTGTGGATCTCTACCTATACGCGCACATTACAGCATCAGATCGCGGCAGAATTGACTCGTCTCTATCCAGATGCGGGTGAACGGGCAACAAAAGTGGTGTTGCGCAAGGGCCGTGAAAATTACCTGTGTCTTCTTAATCTGGAAGAGGCACTGAGCCAGATGCCCGGACAGCCGCGGCGTGCCACCGCCCTTGGTTTGATGGCACGCTGGGCGGGTGCCAGCAGTGATGGCGATTTAACTGGGGCCAGTTTTCCCGCTTGGTTGCTAGATCTTTTGGGGCGGGCGCAAACAGCTGGGCTTGCCGACCGGCGCGGCGAATGTATTCATGCGGCCTGTACGCATTATAATCGCTGTTTTGTGGAAAAATCGATCCGTGCGGCAAAACGCGCCGATATTGTTGTTACCAACCATGCGCTGGTGATGATACAGGCGGCTTATGCCGGGCAAAGCGACAGGCGTGAACCAACGCGGTTTATTTTTGACGAAGGGCATCACGTTTTTGACGCCGCCGATAGCGCTTTTTCTGCCTATCTAAGCGGCCGAGAGGCCAGCGAGTTACGCCATTGGATCCGCGGGGCCGAAGATGGACGCCGCGGCCGCGCTCGCGGCTTAAAACGCCGGCTTGAAGATTTGCTGAGCGATGATGCCGCGGCTTTGGCTGATCTCGACCATGTCTTGGAAGCGGCGCGTGAATTACCCGGACAAGGCTGGCAAAACCGTCTATCGGCCTTTCAGCCGCTTGGCGCTGGTGAGACATTTTTCATGCATCTGCGCGCCGCACTGTATAACAATGTGTCCGATCCAGACAGCCTATATGATTTGCAAACCAGCCTGCACCCGGCGCCCGAACCCGTACAGACCGCCGCCCACGCATTTGCCACGGCACTGGCCGCTATTGCCCAGCCATTGACGCGGCTGGCAAACGCCCTCAAAACGGTGCTTGATGACAATGCCGACGCGCTTGATACCGCTGGGCGGGGACGGCTGGAAGGCGCCATCAGAGGCCTTGAATTACGGGCATCTGGGCCACTCAATGCATGGCAATTAATGCTAGCAGATATCAGCGGCGGTGCCCGTGATGGGTTTGTTGACTGGATGCAGATTGACCGGCAGGACGGGCAGGACCGCGATGTGGGTGTAGCTCGCCATTGGCTTGACCCAACCATTCCCTTTGCCCATAGCGTCTTGGACAAAGCGCATGGTGCGGTTATCACCTCGGCCACATTGCAAGACCATGCCGCAGAAAAATCCAGCCCCGCGGCACACCAGCCAACACCACTTGATGGCTGGCAATCGGCGATTGCGCTAAGCGGGGCGGCCCATCTCGACCATGCGGCGATGCGGGTCAGTTTTGAGTCGCCATTTGATTACCCAAATCAAACCCGCATTTTTGTGGTCAATGACCTTGAACGTGACCGCCCAGAGGCCACAGCAAGTGCAATGGCCGGGCTAATGGCCGCGGCTGGTGGCGGCGGTCTAGGCTTGTTCACCGCTATCCGACGGTTACGGGCGGTCTATCCGGCATTGGCGGCACGACTTGAGTCAGCTGGCCTGCCCCTCTATGCCCAGCATATTGACCAAATGAATCTGCAAACCCTGCTGGCGATGTTCCGCGAGGATCCTGAATCATGCCTGCTTGGCACTGACGCGGTGCGCGACGGTATTGATGTGCCAGGGGCCGCCTTGCGGTTAATTGTGTTTGACCGGATGCCGTGGCCGCGCGGCGATATTCTATTTGCGGCGCGCGCCGCTTGGCAGGGACGCGATCACTGGACCGAACGCCAAACCAGACTGCGACTGCGTCAGGCCTTTGGCCGTTTGATCCGCCGGCAAACTGATCGGGGGGTTTTTGTGATGCTTGATAGCCGTTTGCCAACCCGGCTTACCTCCGCCTTTCCACCCGGCGTAGAGATAGAGCGGATTGGCCTTGCTGAAGCCATCGCCAAAACCAAAGCGTTTCTGACCGATGATACAGGTGGCAGCCAGTGATATAGCCGTCCTGCGGAAACCGGCATGGACATAAAAAACCGGAGGATCGATTCCGACCCTCCGGTTGTTATTAGCTCGGACAAAATCAGTAGGGGGCAGATTAGAAGCCCATGCCACCCATACCGCCCATGCCGCCCATGCCGCCCATGTCAGGAGCTGGCATTGGTTCTTTTGGTTCTGGCTTTTCTGCAACCATGGCCTCGGTTGTGACCAGCAGACCAGCGACAGATGCTGCATTTTGCAGAGCCGCCCGGACAACTTTCGTTGGGTCAATCACACCAGCTTTGATCATGTCGGTGAATTCATTGACTTTGGCGTCATAGCCAACATTGTCATCTTTGCCTTCCATAAGCTTGCCAACAATGACCGAGCCTTCAGCCCCGGCATTTTGCGCAATATAGCGAGCAGGTGCCTGTAAAGCACGACGGACAATCTCAACGCCGACTTCCTGATCACGGTTGCCTGGCTTCAACTTATCAAGTGATGAAATAGACCGAACAAGAGCCACACCACCGCCTGGTACGATCCCTTCTTCGACAGCCGCCCGTGTTGCATGCATCGCATCGTCAACACGATCTTTACGCTCTTTCACTTCAACTTCGGTTGCACCACCGACTTTGATCACGGCAACACCGCCAGCCAATTTGGCCAGACGTTCCTGCAGCTTTTCGCGGTCATAATCAGATGTAGATTCTTCGGCTTGAGCACGAATTTGGTTGCAGCGTGCTTCAATTTCTTTTTTGGCGCCTGAACCATCAACGATTGTAGTTTCGTCTTTTGTGATCTCAACGCGCTTGGCAGAACCCAGCATATCAAGAGTCAGACCATCCAGTGCGATCCCAACTTCTTCAGACACCACGGTTCCGTTTGTCAGGATAGCAATGTCTTCAAGCATGGCTTTCCGGCGGTCACCAAACCCTGGCGCCTTCACAGCTGCCACTTTCAAGCCGCCACGCAGACGGTTAACAACCAAAGTCGCCAGAGCTTCGCCCTCGATGTCTTCAGCGATAATTAGCAATGGACGACCCGACTGCACCACTTTTTCAAGGATCGGCAGCATGTCCTGAAGATTTGAGAGTTTCTTCTCATGCAACAGGATATATGGCTCTTCTAATGTAGCCCGCATCTTTTCAGCGTCGGTCACGAAGTAAGGCGACAAGTAACCGCGGTCAAACTGCATGCCCTCAACAACGTCGAGTTCAGTGGCAAGGCTCTTGGCTTCCTCAACCGTGATCACACCCTCGTTGCCAACACGCTCCATAGCTTCGGCAATCATCTTGCCGATTTCTTCTTCGCCGTTTGCCGAGATTGTGCCAACTTGCGCCACTTCGTCAGAGGTGGATATCTTTTTTGACCGGGACACCAGCGACCCAACGACAGCTTCAACAGCCATGTCAATGCCGCGCTTCAGATCCATTGGGTTCATGCCAGACGCGACGGC
>CAJWSS010000011.1:0-20275 GCA_913045915.1 uncultured Alphaproteobacteria bacterium
TTGTCGGCCTTGATAACGAAGCCATTGATGTTCTTAATATGTGGGCAGGGTTTATATATGCGCCACTTCTAGAAGATCGTGTCCGACCCATTCAACAAATGCGCAATGGCAAGGCCGGGCGTGATCTCGCGGGCAAAGTGCATCAGGAATTAAAACGGATTGGCGGGATTCGGCCGCCGCGCGAATTTGTGTTGATGGACCGCGCGGCTGTTGGCCTTGGATCGGTGTTTATGCATCTTGGCGCCGAAGTGAACTGGCATGAATTATTTCATGACTTGATTGATGATTTTTCTGTCGACGGCTTGGCCTCGCGTCAACGTGAAGCGGCCGAGACTATCGGCTTGCCAGCCGGGTTGATCACCGCATCAGCATAATTCAGTCAGGCCGGGCGAACGTGCCACCACCGCTAGTTTATGATGCCCAAAAGCTGGTCAAGCGAGGCTTTGGCATCGCCATAGAACATGCGGGTATTTTCCTTGTAAAAAAGTGGATTTTCAATGCCTGAATAGCCCGTACCTTGACCGCGTTTTGAAACAAACACCTGTTTTGCCTTCCAGCATTCAAGAACCGGCATGCCAGCAATTGGGCTGTTGGGATCATCCTGTGCGGCAGGGTTCACAATGTCGTTGGAACCAATAACAATGGCAACATCTGTATCCGGAAAATCATCATTGATTTCATCCATCTCCAAGACAATGTCATAGGGCACCTTGGCCTCTGCCAGTAACACATTCATATGGCCGGGCAATCTGCCGGCAACAGGATGGATGGCAAAGCGAACTTGTTTGCCTTTGGCACGCAAGCGCCGGGTCAATTCAGCAACGCTCTGCTGGGCTTGTGCCACCGCCATACCATAGCCCGGAATGATGATGATGTTGTCTGCTTCTTCCAATGCCGTGGCCACACCATCTGTATCAATCGCCACCTGTTCGCCCTCGACTTCCATTTGTGGGCCGGCACTGCCGCCGAAACCGCCAAGGATGACGCTGACAAAAGACCGGTTCATCGCTTTACACATAATATAAGACAGGATGGCACCCGATGAGCCCACCAGCGCACCAACGACGATCAACAGATCATTACCAAGACTGAACCCGATTGCGGCCGCGGCCCAGCCTGAATAGGAATTCAGCATTGAGACAACAACCGGCATATCGGCGCCGCCAATGCCCATAATCAAATGGTAACCAATGAACAGCGCCATAAATGTTAAAACCAGCAATGGCACTAAATCGCCTGATTGCAGGTACCAAACCATACAGGCAACCGACACAATTGCCGCGGTTGCGTTCAACAAATGACCGCCTGGCAATTTAGTAGCCGCCGATGTGACCCTGCCGGCTAATTTTCCATAGGCAATGACCGAGCCGGTAAAGGTCACCGCACCAATCCAGATGCCAAGTGTGGCCTCAACGCGCAGGATATTAATTTCAACCTGCGTCTTTTTCGCCAAAAGCGCGGCAAACCCCTCTAGGGTCTTTTTGCTGGCATCATCCATGGCCAGAACATTGATCAGTTCAAAATGCGCATTGAAACCGACAAATACAGCGGCTAGACCGACAAGCGCGTGCATGCCAGCCACAAGTTCTGGCATTTGGGTCATTTCAACTTTCGAGGCCAGCGCGTAACCAATCAGACCGCCGGCCACAATCAATCCAAGCGAAAGCCACCATAAACCATTACCCGGCCCGACAAGCGTGGCAACAATGGCGAAAGCCATGCCAAAAATGCCATACCAAACGGCACGTTTGGCGCTTTCCTGGCCAGATAATCCACCAAGAGACAAAATAAATAAAACGGCTGCAGCGATATAAACGGCAGTTGTCAAACCTAATTCCATAGACCCGTTCTCCTTAGGATTTCTGGAACATGGCGAGCATGCGCCGTGTCACTAAAAAACCGCCAAAAATGTTAATACCGGCAAAAAATACAGAAATCCCGGCCAGTATAATCACAAGATTATTGGTGGACCCAATCTGCAGAGCCGCCCCCAGAATAATGATCGATGAGATCGCGTTGGTTACCGCCATTAAGGGCGTATGCAATGAATGGCTTACATTCCAAATCACCTGAAATCCGACAAAAACTGACAATACAAAGACAATGAAATGCTGCATAAAGCTAGCCGGGGCAAATGTGCCAACTAATAGCAATAATGCCGTGCCAATGGCGAGCAAGGACACCTGATTTTTTGTTTGTTTTTTGAAGGCGGCAACCTCTTCAGCGCGCCGTTCTTCTGGGGTTTTTTCTGGCGCCACCTCTTTTGGTTTTGCGGCAATCGCCTGTATTTTAGGCGGTGGCGGTGGGTAGGTGACCGATCCCGCATGCGCAATGGTGGCGCCGCGAATGACATCATCCTCCATATTTTGCACGACTGTACCGTCTTTTTCCGGTGTCAGGTCGGCCAGCATATGGCGAATATTGGTGGCATAGAGGCTGGAGGCCTGCGCCGCCATCCGGCTTGGAAAATCGGTATAGCCAACAACCGTCACGCCATTGTCACTGACAATTTTTTTGTTGGCTTCGGTCAAATCACAATTGCCGCCACGTTCAGCCGCCAAATCAATGACGACCGAACCCGGCTTCATAGCCGCGACCATATCAGCCAGCCATAATTTCGGTGCATCTCGGCCCGGGATTAATGCCGTGGTGATGACAATGTCCATATCCGGGGCCAATTCCCGGAATTTTTCCAGCTGTTTTTCACGAAATTCAGGGCTGGATGGCGCGGCATAGCCGCCAGTTTCGGCGCCATCCGTTTGCGCCTCTTCAAAATCCAGAAAGACAAACTCAGCCCCCATGGACTCGATTTGTTCAGCAACTTCCGGCCGCACATCAAATGCATATGTAATGGCACCCAAAGACGTCGCCGTGCCAATCGCAGCTAACCCGGCCACACCAGCCCCTACAACCAGCACTTTGGCCGGTGGCACTTTACCTGCCGCGGTAATCTGGCCGGTGAAGAATCTGCCAAAATTATTGCCAGCCTCAATGACCGCGCGGTAGCCGGCAATATTGGCCATTGAACTAAGGGCGTCCATTTTCTGGGCGCGGCTGATCCGCGGCACCATATCCATGGCAATGACGCTTGTGCCGTTTTTGGCCAGCAATTCCATCTGCTTGGTGTTTTGTGCGGGGTAAAAGAAAGAGATTAATGTTTGGCCTTTGGTCAGACGCTTGGTTTCAGCAGCTGTCGGTGGCAAAACCTTGATAATAACGTCAGCGGATGACCATAAATCTGCGGCGGTTTTCGCTATTGTGACACCGGCCTGTACATAGGCGGCATCGGTGAAACCGGCCGTATTCCCGGCGCCCGTTTCAATCACGCAGCTGTAGCCTAATTTTTGGATCTGTAGGGCGCTGTCAGGGGTTAACGCGACACGTTTCTCATCAGCGGCGGTTTCCTTTGGGCATCCAATTAACATCATTCATCTTCCATTATGTCTATCATCACTGGGGCGCAACCCACCGCAAAATATCTACCATCCTTGGCGCTTTAAGGTAACAAGAAATACAACTCATATTAGAAAATTACAAAAAGCTGGGGGTGAAAATGAAAAAGCCACCTAGGTGGCGGCTTTAACAGATCAGGTGGGTTCGGTTATCACCTCTAATAGCCTTCGCGCTCTAAACGTTTGCGCATGAGCTTGCGCACACGCCGCGTTGACTCGGCGGCCTCGCGCGCCCGGCGTTCTGATGGCTTTTCATAAGATCGCCGATTCTTCATTTCCCGAAACACACCTTCGCGCTGCATTTTCTTTTTCAGAACACGCAGGGCTTGGTCTACATTATTGTCTCTAACGGTGACGTACACGTCTTTCACATCCTTTCAAAAGATTGTTGTTATGCCGTTTTGAGTGAGCGCAGTGTCTAGCACAACCCTGACAAGAGTGCAAACATTAAACCTGATCAAAAAAAGCCACTATTTCGGCATGCGTGCATGTTGGCCTAGATGCAAGTTATGGATTATCCGCCAATAGGCTGGAAATATGCGCGACAATCATTATATTCACTGGGCAACATTGCCTGAATTAGCTCGTGTCCACGCGGCATTATAAGCAGAGGATTATTTAGATGACAGCGCCCCATGATGCATCTGACCCAACGGCAGTCGCGATTTTGAACGCCGCACTCATGCATGTGCCATTTGATGGCTGGAGCGATGCGGCACTCGCCGCCGGGGCGGCAGATGCTGGTGTTGAACAGCATCTGGTGTCAGCGTTGTTCCCACGTGGTGCCATTGATGCAATCGCCCTGCATTCCAGACTGGCTGATACCGAAATGGTGGCGGCGTTTCATGCGTTGCCAGAGGCGCCGCAAAAAATTCATCTGGCGATTCGGGCGCTTGTTCTATTGCGTCTTGAATTGGCAAATCAGAACAAAGATGCGGTTCGGCGCGCTCTAACAATGCTGGCTTTGCCGGCCCATGCAAAATTATCGGCTGAATTGTTGTATGAAACAGTGGATGCCATGTGGCGCGCTGCAGGCAATACAGATACCGGGTTCAGTTTTTACACGCGGCGGGCCACATTGGCCGCTGTTTACAGTGCCACGTTACTGGCTTGGCTTGCTGATAATAGCGGTGATATGGGCAAGACAGTGGCGTTTCTTGATCGCCGCCTTGCCAATCTAGCCGCAATGCCAAGAGCCACAGCACCCCTGCGCGGCGTTAAGGCGGCTGGCGAACAATTTGCACGGGCGATGTTAAAGACCGTTGGCAGACGGCACGCCCGCTGATTTTCCACCTATTTGATCTGATGTGACCACCGCCTATGGTGCGGCATTGGATTTTTTTACGTTAATCGCTATAAGGCAAGTGGTGTCCGTGTGGCGCTGGATATATTAGGAGCCATTTATGCCAATCAAAGTGCCAGATAATCTGCCAGCCTTGGAAACGCTAAATGCCGAGCAGGTCGACGTGATGCCGCAGGAACTGGCGGCGCGTCAGGATATTCGCCCGCTACGGCTGTTATTGCTCAACCTCATGCCCAAGAAACGTGATACTGAAATTCAGTTTGCACGGCTTTTTGGCAATACACCACTTCAGGTTGAAATGATCCTGATGACAACCGCCAGCTATACACCGCGCAATACCGAACCAGGCTATTTGCGGCGGTTTTATCGCCAGCTTGATGATGTGCGCGACGAATATTTTGATGCCTTGATTGTCACTGGTGCGCCAATTGAAACCCTGCCATTTGAAGCGGTGAATTATTGGCAGGAACTGAGCGAAATTATGGACTGGTCGCGGACCCATTGTTTTCGCCGCTTGGGCATTTGCTGGGGCGCGCAGGCGCTTTTATGGCATTTTTTCAAAGTGCCAAAACACCAGCTAGATTCGAAATTATTTGGCGTGTTTGATCATCGCTTAAGTCATATTTCAGGACGGTTAATGAATGGGTTTACCGACCGGTTTCCAATGCCAATTTCGCGCTACACCATGAACCGCACCAGCGATATCGAGGCGGCGGGGCTTGATGTGCTGGCGAATGGTGTTGATTGCGGGGCTGGTATGGTGCGCGATCCAATAAGCGGTGATTTGTTTGTGTTTAATCATCTTGAATATGATGCCACAACCCTGGCAGATGAATATCACCGGGATGTTGCTGAGGGGCTGGATACAGCCTTGCCGCAAAATTATTTTCCGAATGATGACCCAACGCAATCGCCGGTCAATAATTGGCGTCCCTTTGCATTTTTGCTGATCAGCAATTGGATCAATGATTTATATCAGTCGACACCGTTTGACTTGACCAAAATCAACCAACATGTGGGATGATATGACAAGCGGTTCAGGGCTTGACCAGTCGGTTTGTGTGGCCCATCTTGCGCCCGCTTTTGGCACTGGCTTTGCCATATAGATGCAGATGCAGGCCCGGTTCAGCCACTAGTTTTTCCAGGCTGGGCATATCCTCGCCAAGCAAATTGTCCATCTGCCAGCATCCGTAATTCTCGGTACTGCCAAGATGCATGCCGGCAAGACATCGTGCCAATTGGGTGAATTGACTGGTCGCACAGCCTTCGATTGTCCAGTGAAAGGAATTGTGCGGGCGCGGGGCAATTTCATTGAATAATAATGTGCCATTTTTGGTCACAAATGTTTCCAATGCCAGCAATCCAACAAGCTCCATAGCCTCGGCCAAGGTCTGCACCGCCTCTTGACCAGATGTCACCAGCTGTTCATTGATTTCGGCCGGTGCCATAGAGCGGGCTAAAATACCGTTTTGATGCGTGTTCAGGCTGGCTGGAAAATGCGCTATGCGTCCATCAGCCGTGCGCGCCACCAAAAAGCTGGCTTCGGCGGCAAAATCGACCGCCGCTTCCAAAATCGCGTCATCACTGCCAAGTGCGGCAAAGCTCGCGTCAAGATCATCGCCGGGGTTGATCCAGATTTGCCCTTTGCCATCATAACCAAGTTGGCATGTTTTCAAAACGCCGCGCCCTTGCAGTGCATCCATGGCGTGATGCAGGCTGGCGGCGTCGGTGACATGCCAAAAATCTGGGGTAAGAATGCCATGCTGGCGCGCGAAATTCTTTTCGCGCACCCGGTGCTGGGCAATATGTAGGGCGGTGGTGCCGGGGCTGACTGGGCAAAATTGCGCAAGATGCGCCATGGTGTCAGATGGCACATTTTCAAATTCGCTAGTGATAACGTCAACGCTGGCGGCAAATTGGTCAAGCGCGGCGTAATCATCATAGGCGGCTGTGGTAACAGCGCTGGCAATTTCACCGGCTGGGCTATGCTTGGCATCAGGTGCGAAAATATGTGTTTTGATGCCAAGCTGGGCGGCCGCAATCACTAGCATTCGGCCAAGCTGGCCACTCCCCAAAATACCGATGGTTGTGTGCGGCATATCCATAATTAGGCAAGGCTCTCTATGCAGGGGCTTCGGCAACATTCGCGGTTTGTGCGGCGCGCCATTCTTGTATTCTACTGGCCAGTTTTGGGTCTGATAGGGCAAGAATTTGCACCGCCAGAAGCGCCGCATTTTTCGCACCGGCATGGCCAATGGCAAGGGTGCCGACAGGCACGCCGGCTGGCATTTGTACGATGGATAACAGTGAATCCATGCCCTTTAGCGCGGCTGATTCAACCGGCACGCCAAGCACTGGAAGATGGGTGTTGGCCGCCAGCATCCCCGGCAAATGCGCGGCCCCGCCCGCCCCGGCGATGATCACGGCAAAGCCGGTCTCATGCGCGGTTTCGGCAAAGGCCGTCAAACGTGCCGGGGTGCGGTGTGCCGAAATAATCTTCACCTCATAGGCGGCACCAAGATCATCCAGCATGCTGGCGGCATCCTGCATCGTCCGCCAGTCAGATTGACTGCCCATGCAAATGGCTATTTTGTTGGGGGATGTTTGCGAATTGCTGGCCATAATAATCTCTTTTAATCTTTCGGTGATTTCATACTCATATCATTTGATATTTATGTCGCCTGATATTCATATTTCCGAATATTCATATCTTTAGCGTCTGTCAGCTAGGCGCGTCAGTCACAGGGCCATGGCACGGGTTGAATAGAGCCTGCAAGATTTTCACTCGTCAGGCAATAATATCCGGCAAAATTCGGCTACGTAGCTTGATGATTTCGTCTTTCAACGCCAATTTGCGTTTTTTTAACCGTTGCAATTTCAATTGGTCAAATGGCTTGTCGTCACCAAGACGCTCGATCACATCATCGAGGTCACGATGTTCGCTTTCCAACTGATGCAGTTGGGCTATGATTTGATTCTGGTTGTCATCTTCGCTGTTATGCACTGACCACCCTCTCGCACAGGCCCGGTGGGTCCGGGTTAGGGAAGTTCGCTGATATCAGAAACCTGTTCTTCAGTTTGCGCGGCCCCGCCCGCCTTGGTGATGGCGGCATCAAGATCTGCCTGTTTGCACAAGCCAAGCATGGCCGGGTGTTTGGCACTGATATTGGCAATATTCCAATGTGTCCGCTCACGAATCTTGGCAATGGTTTCTTTGGTTGTGCCAATCAGCTTAATGATTTGCGAGTCTTTCAATTCTGGATGATGCTTGACCAGCCACATAATGCCGTCTGGCTTGTCACCGCGGCGTGCCACCGGCACATAGCGCGGGCCTTTGGTGCGGCGGTTAGGAACAGGCAGATTTGATTCGGCCAGTTTCAGGTTGGCCGTTGGGTCGGCTTCACATCTATCAAGTTCGGCGCGGGTGATTTGCCCGTTGATAATGGGGTCATATCCCTGAATGCCTATGCCGGCCTCGCCATCAGCCATTGACTGAACCTCTAGCGGGTGCAGGTTGCAAAATGTTCCAATCTGCTCAAATGTGAGCGCGCTATTGTCAATGAGCCATACTGCGGTGGCCTTTGGCATCAAAAGCTGTGTCATCGTCTTACCTTTTGTCGCGGCGGTCCCATTTTTAAGATCTAGTGTCGGGTCACACAGCAAACTCAAAAACGGCGCGTCGCGGTTTCTTTAATGTCAATAATTATAGGAAACGCTCCTCTATATAAGCCGCATTCTGTATGATTGCAAAGCCTGCCTTTTCAGTTTCGCAGAAAAAGTGCAAATTGAACGCAGATTGGCACAGGGGACTTTTTGATGGATGATGAAATTGAACGGCTGAAACCGGGGGCTATGCCTGCCGACATGCAAAGCTGGAATATTGAGGATTTACAAGCCTATATTGACAGAATGAAAGCTGAAATTTCCACCGTTGAAGCCTTGATTGCGCAAAAAAATAAAGTGCAGTCAGCGGCGGCGGCTTTATTTGGTGGGGCGCCATCTAAATAGTTGCGCACTGCCCATAATGGGGTGGTGCCTATTAACGCTGTGGGGGCACTGGTAAGGGCAGGCACCAATCTGGTGGGCATAGCCGCGCCGCCTGTCCGTTAATCATAAGATCAGTGGCAGACGACGTCGCCGCAGATCCAATGATGGCGTGGCTATCATCAAGCTTTAACAAAGCCAACACCACGCATTGCCCGTCATGGTCGGGACAGGCGGCGGCAGTTTTGCTGGCGGCGATGACTTTGCCTTGCCATATAATGTCACTGCCAATTGGTGGTGGTGGCCCCTCACAGCGAAGCGGTAATAACCGGCGTTTTACCAGCCCGCGATAATGTGTGCGCGCGGTCACTTCCTGACCGATATAACAGCCTTTTTCAAAATCGACAGCGGCCAGTTTGTCGAGGCCAGCTTCGAGCATCAGGGCGCGTTCCGGCACCAGATCAATCGCCCCTTCGGGAATGGCCTGCATGATGCGGCGTGCCTGCCAGTTTTCAAAAGCCGCGGATTTGGCCCCATTGAGGGCTGGCGGTAAATCAGCGCTGGTGCTGATGATCCGGCATCCTAAATCAGCATGGCGCGGATCCAGATAAATACGGTTATCTTCGGGCTTCAGCGTGCCATCATAGCCCCACCACAAGGTAAGATGCATATCTTGGCTCTGTTCTAGGGTGACGGGTCGGCGCAACCGATAGCGACGTAGCCGGGCCAGCAAATCTCCCGCTCGTGCTTGGTCTGTCTGAAGATAGATGTCTTGATCAGACGGGCGATAGACCATCATATCAATCAAAATGCGGCCCTGCGGCGTTAAAAGCGCGGCTGGCCGGCAGTCACCAATGGCAATCGTGGCCACATTTGCCGTGAGAATAGATTGCAAAAAATCAATCGATTCAACGCCGGAAACCTTGATGAAACCAGCATCAACTGATTTCGCAAAATGGCCATTGGCAAAATAACTCATGGGTCGAAACAGCCTCTAATCAGCACGCCGCTTGCATAGATTAATCATCAATCAGCAAAATTATAGATGCCATCGAATGGCGCAATATAGAAACGGCGTTTGCTGGCCCAAAAACAACGATCATCATCGGGCCACATTTCCCGGTAATGCGCGGTATCGGCGAAATAAAATGTTTGGGTGCATCCTAGAAATTTCACGTCAAACTGGTTTTCGCGCAGGGTCAATCTGCCGCGATCTGTTTTTGTGATGGTGATGTTGGCGCGGTCACGCCGAAAACATTGTCCTTTTTTATCCCCGCGGCAGGCGGTTTCATCAGACTGCGTGATGCGTAAATAGCTCAGCCGTCCGTCGGCAAGCTGAAATCCTTCATCATCAAACATCTGGCAGGCATCGTCAGGTGCGCGCTGGCGTTGGGCGAATTCACATATAAACCAAATCCCTGGCCACTGATTATCCGCCGTACCAAACCCATCTGCACGGGCGGGTATCGTGGTTGTAAAGGCACTGGTAATCGACAACAGACAGACCATGCCAACCATCAGCCACCCTACAGTACCTGCCGCACCAGATGGGCCACCAAGCCGGCGTGATCGAGGGGCGTGCTGGCCCATATCGGGTATTTTATCCATGGTAAATTATGTGGTGATTAGCGGCGTATATGCAAGACTAGCGTTGCCAGAAACTGGGCGGCAAGCGGCACAATGATATTCAATCCCAAAAGCGCATTGAGGCCAAGCCCTGCATCAATCATAACCCCCATGATCATCGGTGACAGGGCTGATGCAAATACAGTTACAAGCATGAACAGCGCTTTGATCTCGCCCATAAACCGTGTGCCATATATTTCTGCGATTAGCGCGGCATTTGCCGTATGTGGCATGCCGATAGCGAGTCCAAAAAATATAAAAAACAGGGGGACGCCAATATCTATTGAGCCAAAGAGCAAAGCAGTACAGGCCAGCGCATTTGGCAAAAGGGTGTGGGGGGCAACGCGGCGCGCTGAAAACCGGTCAATCAACTGGCCGATGGTCAGACTGCCAATCACTGCAAACACAGCGTATAGCACATAGCTTGCGGTCCAGTGGCTGAGCGCGACGCCCTTGGCTTCAGCCAGAAAAAGCTGATGAAATAAAAGCCCGGTCAGCACAAAAGATGGCACCGCTACTAGCCATAAAATGGCCAGCCAGAAGCGGGGATCGACCAGCACATCCGGCCGCCGCCAATGATCAGGTGCTGATATGTGGCTAGCATCATCTTTGGCTTGGTCTTTAGCTAGGACTGCGTCAATGCCTTCGCCATCTTGCAAGGCGGTGCGCCGCGTCAAATGGCGCAAAAATGGCGCGACAAGAATCAACGCCGTTGCTGGCAAAATAATCCAGATTGTCCGCCAGTCGAACAGCGCATGCAGGGCAACAACGCCTGCCGGGCCAACTGATTCGCTGATTGTATGGCCAAGCTGGGCAATTGAAATGGCCCGGCCGCGCGCCACAACATAGCGCCTGGCCATAGCCGTGCTGTAGACATGCGTCATCATGCCCTGACCAAACATCCGCAACAAATAAAGCCCGAACACCAGCATGATGATTGAATTGATCTGACTGAAAAATATGGCCGCTGAACACAGGCCGACCAAAATCAACAATGCTAGTTTTTCCAGCCGCATAGTGTCGGCCAATTTGCCAAGCCATAAGAGGCTGATAGCACTGGCGGTTGTGGCGATGGCATAATAGGTGCCAAAATCACCATGGCTTAGGCCCAGTGCGGCGCGGATATCATCGGAAAACAGCGAAATAAAAAACGTTTGGCCAAGTGATGACCAAAACGCCATGATCATGCCAAATAACAAAAAGCGCCATTCTACCTGAATAAATCTGGTTGTTTTCACTGATGGCATGGGGGTGGCGGGTGACGTTGTCATGGCCGAGATAACAGCATGTGGCCGCTAAGACTGGCAAGATGTAATTAAAAATCTCTATGTGAAATATTGAAATGGCGAATGCGAGTACATACATCGTTGTTAAATCAAAACAGCACCATCAATGGCATGCCGTGGGTCTGCGGGCCTGTTCTGCTGTTTGATTTTCACCGGATCATTGTCATTCGGTGGGCACGCATCGGGGGATGAAGAGGAGATGTATTATGCAAAGTGATAAATTTACAGCCATTGTCCGCAATGCTATCGGTGCCGCGCAAACTGCGGCATTGTCTGCTAATCACCAGAAATTGACGGGCGAGCATATTCTGGCGGCGCTTCTCAAAGATGATAATATGACCGTCAAAATGCTGATCAGCAAAGCTGGGGGCGATGCTGGGGCTATTAGCAAGGCGGTAGATGCCGCGCTTGCCAAATTACCGCAAATCACTGGCAGTGGGGCGGGCCAATTACAAATGGATGCAGATTTCGCCCGTTTGCTTGGTGCCGCCGAAACCGAAGCAAAATCGCGGCATGACCAATATATCGCCGCTGATGTGTTGCTTTTGGCGATGGCTAAATCCAAATCATCAGTTGGCAAAATACTGGCTGATGCTGGTGTCAGTGCCGCAACGCTGGAGGCGGCAATCGCTGATATGCGGAAAGGCCGTAGTGCGGATAGTGACGGTGCTGAAGATAGCTATGATGCGCTATCACGCTATACCACTGACCTGACCGAAAATGCCCGCAATGGCAAATTAGACCCGGTCATTGGCCGTGATGCCGAAGTGCGCCGGTCGATACAGATTCTGGCACGCCGTACGAAAAATAACCCGGTGTTGATTGGCCAGCCAGGTGTTGGCAAGACCGCCATTGCCGAAGGTCTGGCCCAGCGCATCATTAATGGTGATGTGCCCGAAGCGCTGGCCAATAAAACCCTGCTATCGCTCGACATGGGCGCGCTTGTTGCCGGTGCAAAATATCGCGGTGAATTTGAAGAACGGTTGAAAGCGGTGCTGAAAGAGGTGCAGGGGCGGGATGGTGAAATCATCCTGTTCATTGATGAGATGCATCAACTTGTTGGGGCCGGCAAAACCGATGGGGCGATGGATGCGTCAAATTTGCTGAAACCTGCGCTGGCACGTGGTGAGCTAAGGTGTATCGGTGCGACCACACTTGATGAATATCGCAAATATGTTGAAAAGGATGCGGCGCTTACGCGGCGCTTTCAGCCAGTATTTGTTGATGAGCCGACGGTTGAGGAAAGTATTTTTATCCTGCGCGGTCTGAAGGAAAAATATGAAGTGCACCACGGCGTGCGGATCACTGACGAAGCGCTGGTAGCGGCGGCAAAATTGTCGCATCGCTATATCAACGAGCGGTTTCTGCCGGATAAGGCCATTGATGTGATGGATGAGGCGGCTAGCCATCTGCGGATCGAAGCTGATAGCAAACCAGCTGACCTCGATGCGGCGGACCGGCAGATCATGCAACTCAAAATTGAGCAAGCCGCTTTGCAACGTGACCAACAACAATCGGGTGCCTCTGAGTCTGAACAAAAGCGGCTATCGGCTATTGCCGATGAGCTGGCCGCGCTGGAAGTGAAATCTGCTGAACTTGGCAAGGCGTGGGAAGCGGTGAAAGGCCAAACGGCTGAAGTTGTCAGACTGCAGCAGGCCATTGAAGAGGCCAGACACAGGCTAGAGGTGGCACAGCGTAGTGGTGATCTGGGGGTGGCGGCTGAACTGACCTATGGTCAGTTACCAGCGCTGGAACAGGAATTAAAAGCGGCAAAAGACGCTGTTGCGGCGGCTGAAATGATGAATGAAGCGGTAACCAGCCAGCATATTGCCGAGGTTATTAGCAAGTGGACAGGCATTCCGATTGATAAAATGCTCGAAGGTGAGCGTGATAAGCTGTTGGCGATGGAAGACCATATTGGCAAACGTATTATCGGCCAGCAAGAAGCGGTTGCCGCGGTTGCGAATGCCACCAGACGGTCACGTGCCGGGCTGGCGGACCCTAATCAGCCAATGGGCAGTTTTTTGATGCTGGGGCCAACGGGTGTCGGCAAAACCGAACTGACCAAGGCGTTGGCGGCATTTCTGTTTGATGATGACAGTGCTGTATTGCGCATGGATATGTCGGAATATATGGAAAAACATGCGGTGGCACGGCTGATTGGCGCACCGCCCGGCTATGTGGGCCATGAAGATGGCGGGGCATTGACCGAGGCTGTGCGGCGCCGGCCTTATCAGGTGGTGTTATTTGACGAAATTGAAAAGGCACACCCGGATATTTTCAATATTTTGTTGCAGGTGCTTGATGAAGGACGGCTGACTGATGGCAAGGGCCGGCAGGTCGATTTTCGCAATACGATGATTTTGCTCACCTCAAATATCGGTGCTGAACATTTGCTGGCGCTTGACGATCATGCCCCGGCTGATGATGCGCGCGATGCCATTATGGCTGAGGTAGCCGGGTTATTCAGGCCAGAATTTTTGAACAGGCTTGACGAAATCTTGCTGTTTCGCCGGCTGTCTCGCGACGATATGGGCCAAATTGTCACCATCCAACTTGATCGTTTGCAAACGCGGCTTGCTGAGCGTGGTCTGACCATTCAGCTGAGCGCAGAGGCCACTGATTGGCTGGCGACTAAGGGCTATGATGTGCAATTTGGCGCGCGGCCGTTGCAACGTGTGATTAAGACCAAATTGCAAAACCCGCTTGCCGAGGCGTTGCTACAAGGTGATTTTGCTGATGGCGATGTCATTATGGTGGGGCTGGACAAAACCGCCGATAAATTGGTTTTCAGCCTCGATACGGCACTGGCAACAGCCAGCTAAGCCATGCAACTAGACGAAAAAGCGGTGCTTTGGCGCCGCTTTTTTTCGCATCCTGTTGATTTTGTATGCCTAAAATACCATCATCGCACCAGTTGATGGATCGCTTGCGGTCTATCGGCACCCTAGACAAATGGTTTAAAAGGCGGCGGTTATGACGGCGGGCATCTGGCTATTATTTTATGATATCGCGGCGGCTGATCGTGATCACTATGTCGATTGGTTTCATCGCCGTCATATTCCGGAAAAACTGGCCCGTCCGGGCTATCGTTGGGCGGCGCATTTTGAAGCGCCAGCCGGGCCTGACAACACTGATCTTTACCATTATATCGGGATGTTTGGAGGTGATTCGACCAGAGTATTTCTAGACCCAAGCCCGGCCCAGTTAAAACTAACGCAAAGCGATGAAACCCGTGCCATGATGGCGCGGCGCCAAAATCCATCATCTGCCATTCTGGCGCATGAATGGTCATGGTTTTCACCGGCTGATGCGCATGCCGGCACAGCTTCGGACATGCCTTGTGCGGGCATAAATGCGCCCCATATCCAAATCCTGACCATCGAGGGGCCAGCGCATGATGAAATGATTGGCAGTGCATGCGCGCAAAAATTGGCACCCGGATTTGCGCGGCATGAAAAGGCGATAGCCTGTCATAAAATGACCAATGTCATGGGTGGGCCGCGTCATATGATGTTGTTTGCGCAAAATGATATATCGCCAGCCGGTAGTGCGTGTGGCCCGTTGGATCTGCCACTGGGCCCCGATGATCTGTCGATTTTGACAGATTTAGGTGATGCCGTGAAAATGGCGACGCGCTGGGGGCGGCGTATCTGGCCAACGTGACGCCCGGTAAAATCTATCTTGCGAAAAAAAGAACCCATCCCTGATCATTGGGCATTGAACAAAGATGGCATGCCTACGACAACCTGTCAGAAGCTATTCTAGGCACATTGCTGCCAATGGCCGGGCATAAAGGGTTTGGGCTATCCGCCATGATGGATGTTTTATCTGGTATCTTGCCCGGCAGTGCGTTCGGCACGTCTGTGAACGGGCCTTATGTGCCCGATCAGCCAAGTGGTGTCGGCCATTTTTTATGTGCTATAAATATAGCGCAACTGCGCCGTGTTGAGGCCTTTACTGAAGATATGCAACAGATGATAGCCAGATGGAAGGCGAGCCAGAAACAGGCAGATATTACAGAAATCTTTTATCCCGGTGAAAAGGAATATCTGCATTATGAAAAATGCAAGAAACAAGGGTTAAAGCTGGCTGAAAAGACATTGATAAATTTGCACGCACTCGCTGAAAGCTGCGGACTCCGGCTTCAACTTTAACTTTCATGGCTGTATTTGATGGGTGTACGAGTGGCCATCTCGCCACAGCATTTTTTAACATAAACGCAGGCTTGTTAACCAAGAACAAAACGCTGGTAGGCGCATGCTTTAGGACCGTTTGGCGTGGGAAAATGGTGCTGCCAGCGTGATTCGAACACGCGACCTCACCCTTACCAAGGGTGCGCTCTACCGCTGGAGCTATGGCAGCATTATTCCTATTTTCCGGTTTTCTGGCATCGTCACTACAGGCGAAACCCTGCATGCATGCCACCGCAAAACGTGGGCTGTTACTAGCAGTCTTGCCGAAACTTGACAAGATCAAATGATGGTACCGGCGGGCGGTTAGAATCTCAGCAGAAACCGCACCAGTTTTTGCGTGGTCTTGCCAAATAATTTTGCCGTGAAAAAATTCCCAGCGGCCCGCTTACTAGCCTCGCCATAGGTTGGATATGGCGCAATCATTGTCGCCATACTGGCAATTTTCTGCTTATTAGCAATCGCTAATATCCAAGGCTGGATCATTTCACCCGCCACTGGTGCCAAGATCGATGCCCCCAAAATGCGCCCATTTTTGTGAATAACCGCCTTGACCATGCCCGTGGTGCGATGGTCAGTGCGCGCCCGGTCATTATCTGCTAGATCCCATCTTGTTACGGTGACATTATCTGCGCCCCAGCAGGCAATCGCGGCATCATGTGTCAGCCCAACATGTGCCAGTTCCGGATCACAATAGGTCACCCATGGCACCGCCGTTTCATTCATTTTTGCGGGATATTTGAACAAAATATTGCGCAGGCAAATACCGGCATGATAGCTGGCCATATGGGTAAATTGCTGCCGGCCGGTGACATCACCGATAGCATATATCCGTTTGTTGCTGGTGCGTAATCGGCGGTCAGTCACAATGCCGTTTTTACCACAATCAACCCCGGCGGCGGGCAAGTTCAACCCACCAGTGACCGGTTGCCGGCCCGCAGCAATCAGAAGATGGCTTGCCTGTAGGGACCTGCCATCAGCGAGTGTCAGGGTGGTGTTGTTTGGCTGGGTTTGACGCACGCTGGTGACGCCGACCCCTTCAATGAATGTGACACCTTCATCCTTGAGCTGGGTTTTGAGTATGGTGACAAGTTCATCGTCATCACGCGCCATGACCGACAGTGCCTCGACAAGGGTCACATCAACGCCAAGCCTGATATGGGCTTGTGCCATTTCCATGCCAATCGGCCCGCCGCCGATAATCACCAGGTGACTCGGTTTCGCCGGATCGGCAAAAATTGTTTCATTGGTATGAAAATCAGCATCTTCAAGGCCGTCAATTGGCGGTATGACGGGCTGTGAACCAGTAGCGATGACAAAATATTTGGCGCGCACTCTATGATGGTTTGACGCCACTTCGCGTGGCCCGGTAAACGCGGCGTGTTCGGTAATTACGCTCACGCCTAATGCCTCGAACCGCTCGACTGAGTCATGCGGGGCAATGCCATCAATCACTGCGGCAACATGCGCTTTGACTGCGGCAAAATCAATTTTTGGCGGCGTAGCTGTGACCCCCATGCGGGGGGCGCCGCCTGCATAATGCGCGGCTTTTGCTGCCGCCAGCAGGGCCTTTGAGGGCACGCACCCGCTATTGAGGCAATCGCCGCCCATGGCGGCGGCTTCGAACAAAATGACTTTGGCGCCCATTTGTGCCGCACCGGCGGCCAGACTCAGCCCGCCAGACCCGCCGCCTATAATGCAAATATCGCAATCATAATGCGTCATTGAAACGGGTCCTTTTTACTGGCTGGTTTACTGGCTAATTTACTGGCCGGCCTGATCTTGCGAACGAGGATTGGAAGCAGGGCCAACAGTGCCAGTCCCGCAAGGGGCAACCAGATGTGCGGGCTATGTAATATTGCCAAATTAGGGGTTTCGCCCCGTACAAGCAGATGGTCAAAACCGCGCCCCACAGCCACATATACCGATGTGCCGGGGATGATGCCGATGGCTGTTGCAGATACAAATTGCACGAACCGCATGCCGGAAAAAGCTGGCAGGATATTGACCGCCCAAAAGGGGGCGGCGGGCATCAATCGCAAAAACAGCAGATAGGCAAAGGCATTTTTGGTAAATCCGGATTCAAGCTTGGCAAAAAACGGCCCGGCGCGGGCGCGCAGAACGTCTCGCAACAGGCCGCGTGCCGCGATAAATAAAAGACTGGCCCCGGCTGTCGCCGCTACCACAATAAGACCAATGGCCGGCCAGCCAATAAGCGCGCCGGCGGCCAGTGTAAGCAAGCTGGCAATTGGCAAGGAAAAGGCAACAACTGCGGTATAAATTATGATAAATCCTAAATAGCTGGCGGTACGGTTTTGCTCGAGAAAATGGCTGATCTCGGCATAATGCCGCGTCACCGTTTCCCAACTTATTAGCGCATGCAAACCGGTGGCAAAGAACCCAATAAGCCCGCAAATCAAGACAGCCGGCAAGCCCCATTTGCCGATGCGCCATTTGCCTATGTTTGATGCTGGTTTCATATGCTTATCTTCCCATTGATGGGCTGGATTTTCCGATCAAATCAGCCTATACCAAAAAAGCCATATGGTCATGGTCAACAACCAAGCATGCGCCCTAAAAAAGCCACAACCTCTGCCTAGCTATGATACGCTTGTTAATCTCGACAATAGATAGACCACTGCAAGGAAAATTATGAGGCCTCGTCACCCGTCAGAACCGCCATCCGCCAAACAACAGGCAAATGACCGTTTGGCACAGGCCTTGCGTGATAATTTGCATCGGCGCAAAGCCCAAGCACGGGCGCGTACAGCCGCGCCGGCGCCTGATGCCGGCGGCAAGATGGCACCTGATGAAAAGAAGCCGGTAAAATGATCACTGATGTAACCAATAAGAAAGCCAAACGCTGATGGATAGCCTAGAGATACAAGGCGGACCGGCGCTCCGTGGGGATATCACGATTAGCGGCGCAAAAAATGCTGCCTTGCCACTGTTAGCGGCTGGCCTGATGGCGACTGATCGCCTTGTTTTGGACAATGTACCGCGGCTTGCAGACACCCTGTCGATGGAAGGCTTGCTGGGTCATTTAGGTGTTGATGTGGTCCGCGATGGCGAACAAGTCACGATGTCTGGCGGGGCGACAATTTTTGATGCGCCGTATGAGCTGGTGTCCAAAATGCGGGCATCGGTTCTGGTGTTGGGACCGCTTCTGGCGCGCTATGGCGAGGCACGTGTTTCGTTGCCGGGTGGCTGTGCGATTGGTACCCGGCCAGTAGATTTGCATATTCGGGCAATGCAGGCGCTTGGTGCGGTTGTTGAATTGGCGGATGGCTATATTCAGGCGCGAGCGCGTAACGGATTGCAGGGCGGGCGCATCATGTTCCCGATGGTGTCGGTCGGGGGAACTGAAAATGCGCTGATGGCGGCGGTGCTGGCACGCGGTGAAACAGAAATTGTCAATGCAGCGCGCGAACCTGAAATCACCGATCTTGCCGATTGTTTGAATGCGATGGGGGCAAAAATCGAAGGCCATGGCAGTGACACAATAAGGGTGCAGGGCGTCGATCATCTGCACGCCGCCACCCACAAGGTTGTCGCTGACCGGATCGAGGCTGGTACATTTGCCATTGCCGCGGCGATGACTGATGGCGACCTGACATTGCATGGTGCGCATGAACGTCACCTTGATGCGCTGGTGGCAGTGTTGCGTGATACTGGGGCAAGCGTTGAATGTGCCGCTGGGACCATTCGGGTGAAAGGGAACGGGCGCCCGCAAGCGGCTGATATCACCACTGATCCGTTTCCCGGCTTTCCTACCGACTTGCAGGCACAATTTATGGCGATGATGTGTATTGCCGATGGTTCGTCACAAATTTCAGAAACAATTTTTGAGAACCGATTTATGCATGTGCCGGAATTATTGCGGATGGGGGCTGCTATTCGGGTCAATGGTGGGACAGCCATGGTCAGAGGTCGAAAAAGCCTCACCCCGGCACCCGTCATGGCAACGGATTTACGGGCTTCGGTTTCGTTGGTGCTTGCGGCATTGGCAACGCCCGGCATATCGACGGTAAGCCGCATTTATCATCTAGAGCGCGGCTATAGTGACCTTGAGACAAAATTGGGCAACTGCGGGGCGCAATTACGCCGGGTCAAGGGCTAGTTATGCAGATGGATCAAGCAGAATCATTGCGGTTAGTGGCCAAGGATGAGGTTGATCTTGAGGTGGTTTCGGCATTATTGCAAGACGCCATCATCGCCGGTGCCGACATGCATTATGACGCGCGACATGATTGTTTTATGATTGTTGCTAACCGCTTTTGTTGGGAACGATTGGCGTTGGCTGATATGAATGACAGCACCGGGGGGGCGGTGCATGAACGTGCTTTATGTGGGGTACGGATCAACCATGTTGCGGCTGTGCAAAAGCGACGTTGGCCAGCAGATTGGCGCGATGCTTTTCTTAACCTTCTT
>CAJWSS010000012.1:0-20107 GCA_913045915.1 uncultured Alphaproteobacteria bacterium
CGCTTGACCGAAAAGGCTTTTTTCAATTGCGGTTCAACCGACTCAAGCGACAAGCCACGCCGCCCCATCGATGCTGAACTGCTGATCACTCCGCCGAGCCGCACCACCGGTACCACTGGTTTGCGCGCTTTCCAGAAAATCAGTTTTGACATGATACCCATCACAACGGTTCCTTTGTTGACGGTTAGGATATCGGGCGTGGCCGTACAGGACGGGCTGGATGCTCGATTGGCAATGACGCCCCATTCATAATCGCTGATGCGGCAGCGGTAAAGCTGCCATCAGCGTTATGCAATACCAGCCCAGGCAAAAACGCACCCGGCCCGAAAACTCGTTTGCGGACAGTGACGATGACCCGGCCTGCCGGCACGTTGGCGCGCGGCCATAACGGAAACACCACCGCCTCACCCGCCCCGGCCGCAGCAAATAAATGGATCAGTTCGGCCCCGCGGTCAGCCCGACAAATGAAACTGATCCGGCCGCGTGATTTGGCCGCCCATAATGCCGCCCGCACCCAGCCATCAAGCCCGTCACCATCTGCCATGTGTGCCTTTTGGCGGCGGTGATGATCTGGCTTGGTCCCGGCCGGATAATGATAAGGCGGGTTACTGACAACATGGTCAAAACTGTCGGCCAGTACCGGTGGTAAATGGGCGATATCAGCGGTCAGCACCCGCATGCGGTCGCCAAACCCGTTGGCATCTGCATTGTGACGGGCCAGCGCCGCCAGTTGCGGGTCGATCTCGACAGCCGTCACCTGCACCCGGTCAAGCCGGTAGGCAGCACATAATGCAACCCCGCCAACGCCGGTGCCCAAATCCAACAGCCGTCCACGATTTTGCAGCACTGCCGCATTCAACAGCACCGCATCGGTCCCGACCCGAAACCCATCAGTCGGCTGAGTAACCGCCACACCAGCGCCAAGCAGATGATCATGCGTGACCTCAAGTCCCGCCAGATCCCGACGCGTCATGTGCAGCCGTTCAATATTCAGCTCGGCCTGATCCATGATCGCCGGGTCATCATCTTGGGGCGGAATATTCATCTGACACATTTTCCGATCGAGGTCTGTAAAGACCCCTTTTAATTACCATACTTCATCAATGGTTAATCATCATAAAATTGCGCCGCATCTTCAAGCAGCGTTTTTGCCGCCAGAAATTGTGCTGTTGGGACCATAACACGGCGGGGAAACGCCCCAATACCGCCCTCTAGAGCCGAGATTTGCGCATCATAAACGCTAAAATCAATACCGCCATCGCGCAGCAAGGCACATAAAAATGACAGCCGCACGGCATCGGTCGTGGTGATCAACTGTTTCATAACCCCATTTTGCCGTAAATTATCGGAGGCACCAAGATCATTGTGCGCAAAAAGCGCCAGTTCTTGCCGGTTTTTGCTTGCCGCCCCCTATCGGTCATCGTAAGACAAGGCGGGTTTTTTGAAATTTTGCCGAAAGTGCCGCCAATGACCAGTTCGCCAGCTCCGGACACCAACGGCCAGACGGTTACGCTTGCGCCGCTTGTCGCGCTGCTTGCCGGTGACATGGTCAAGGTTAATGACCAGATTGTCGCACGCTTGGCAGCCGATGTGCCGTTAATCCCGGAACTGGCTGGGCATTTGATTGCCGCCGGCGGCAAACGGATCCGTCCAATGATGACGCTGGCCGGGGCGCGGCTTGGGAGCAGCGATGACCGTGCTGTCGGTTTGGCCACCGCGGTTGAATTCATTCACACCGCGACTTTACTTCATGATGATGTGATTGATGGGTCAGCGCTGCGGCGGGGCCGCGATACGGCCAATGCGCTGTGGGGGAATGAAGCCTCGGTGCTGGTTGGTGATTTTCTGTTTGCACGAGCTTTTGAATTGATGGTTGAGGCCGGCGACATAGGCGTTCTTGGCCGACTGGCCACCGCCTCAGCCAACATTACCCAAGGCGAGTTGAAACAGCTGCAAACCGCGGGCGCCCCGGACACCACCGCTGACGCCTATATCGATGTGATCACCGGCAAAACCGCCGAATTATTCGCTGCCGCTGCCGCTGCTGGCGCTGAAATTGCCGGCGCCACGCCTGCCGAGGTCAGCGCGATACAAGCCTATGGCATGAAGCTGGGGCTGGCCTTTCAGGTGATGGATGACGCGATGGATTATGCGGTCAGCACCGACAGCATGGGCAAAAATGCCGGCGATGATTTCTTTGACCAGAAAGTTACCCTGCCGGTTATTTTAGCGTGGCAGGACGGCACCGCCGATGAACGCGGCTTTTGGCAGCGTACAATGCGGGACGGCCAATTTATCGATGGTGATCTGGCCACCGCGCAGACCATTCTGGCGCGCCATCAAGCGATTGAAAGGTCGATGCAAATGGCCAGCGATTATGCTGCCGCGGCGATTGCCGCGCTTGACCCGATCGCTGCCACTGATGCCACCCGCACCACCCTGATTGCGGCGTTAACCGCCGCGGCACGATTTGCCGCCGCCCGCCAAAATTAATGCCCACCACCGGGTGGCGGCTTGTCTCGACATTAATCGGCCCCAACCTGTCAACTCGGCACGGTTTATTCCGGTCGCCGGACTAGGGCCTGCAACATTCTATTAAGGCATCTTTATGGACAACAAACCCCACATCCAACGACGACGATCCGGCCGGCGCAGTGGACGCGGAAAAGCCGCCGATAACCGCCATGCCGGACGGCTACCGCGCAATGCCACCCCAATAGAGGTAACGATCAGCCATATAGGCGGACGCGGCGACGGTGTCGGCCGTTGCAACTACATGCATAACTATGTCGAGTCAGATTATGACATATTTGTACCGGCTAGCCTTCCCGGCGAACAGGTGCTAGTGCAACCGCTAAGCCTGTCTCGTCAGGGCATAAAGGCCCGTATCATCGAATTAAAAACGGCATCACCTGACCGGCGACCGGCCCGCTGTAGCGCATTTCCGGCTTGTGGTGGGTGCCATTTCCAACATTGGGATAACAGGCATATCAGCCGCTGGAAACTAGACTTAATCGGCCATTTTTTAGACCACGCAGGCATCGACGAGGTCATCATTCGCCCGCCCCACGTCTCGTCATCACATAGCCGGCGGCGCACCAGCCTGCATCTGAAACGGCTTGCTGACGAAGCCGTCGTCGGATTTCATGAGCGGTCTGGACTGCATATTGTCCGCCCTACTGATTGCGCAATCCTGCATCCGGCATTGCTGGCATTGCAGCATGCGATCGAAACTTTTGCAAACGCCCATTTACCGGCTGGCTTCATCGCCGATATCCACGCCAATATTTTATTTAGCCATCATTATGCTGCTGGGAAAATATGTTTGTATATTGAAACGAAAGGCGATTTAACGCCGCAATTGACCGGTTCGATACCCTATCTTGTCGAATGGGCCAGCGCCGTTGGCATCGTCCGGCTGACCATAAATGATGCAAATGGCCCGGTGACCATTTACGCATCGGAAACCCCAACCCAGCTATTTGGGTCAGTCGCTGTTTCGCCGCCGCCAGGAGCTTTCCTGCAAGCCACCCGCGATGGTGAAATGGCGCTGCAAGCAGCAGTCCGCGAAATCATTGGGGAGGCAAGCCGGGTTGCGGATTTGTTTTCTGGTTGTGGGACGCTTAGCTTGCCACTGCTTAACGATCTTGCTGGGCTTGTTGCCTGTGAGGCCAACCTGCCCTCACTTACCACCCTCAAGGCCGGTGCTGATGCAGCCGGGCTTGGCGGTCGGGTAACCATCGCCGAGCGCAATCTATTTGATGCCCCGCTATTGCCAGATGAGTTGACCCATTGCGATGCCGTCATCATCGATCCACCACGAAGCGGCGCGGCGGCGCAATGCCAGCAGTTGGTCCATGCCAGCGTTGACCGCATCGCCATGGTATCTTGCAACCCGGCCAGCTTCGCGCGTGACGCCGCGATCCTGACCGCTGGCGGCTATACCCTTTCTTGGGTAAAGCCAGTTGACCAGTTCAGTTTCAGCAACCATGTTGAACTGGTCGGCGCGTTTTACCGCTGATCACCTGATGAATGCGACCAGTAGGATGGAGCCTTGTGCGATGAAAAAACATTCAATCACCATCGAAGGGCATCGGACCAGCATCTCACTAGAAACTGAGTTTTGGCAGCTTTTAAAGCTGATTGCAGCCGAACGGCAACAGACTGTTGCACAGCTTGTAGGGTTTGTAGACCGACGTCGCAGTGGCGGCTTGTCTTCAGCCTTACGGTTGTTCGTGCTAGCACAATTATCAGCCAAGGCCGGAATCGACAACGACAGGCCAGCGGGATTGTGAGAAACGCCCCAAACAGTCTATAACAATGAGGTTGGTGAGAGCGAGGATAAAGCATGATTAACATTGCAATCTTATCGGCTGGCCACACCAACAAGGCCATGCGAACGCGCTTTCCAGATTATGCGGATTTATTCGTTGCGCTGTTTGCAAAGTCGCCGCTTGCCGCAGACTTCACCTTTACCAGCTTGGCGGTTGTCGATGATGTCTTTCCCGACAGGATTGATGATTATGATGGTTATCTTGTGACAGGCTCGGCCTATGGGGTGTATGACGCCAAGCCATTTATCCCAAAGTTGATCAAATTGATCCAAGATATTCACGCAGTTGGCAAGCCGCTTGCCGGCTTGTGTTTCGGTCATCAGATTATCGCCCATGCGCTCGGTGGGCATGCCCAGAAATGGGATGGCGGCTGGGGCCTTGGCGTCAAATCGATCAAACTTGCTAATCTGCCTGACTGGATCGATCCCCCAATTGACAGCGCAAAACTGATCCATGTGCATCAAGATCAAGTCGTCCGTCTACCGATGGGTGGTCAGGTGATTGCGTGCGCCGATCATTGCGACATTGCTGGCTATATGATCGGTGATCATGTGTTCGCCTTACAGGGCCACCCCGAATTTGACGCGGCCTATACCTCCGCCCTTGTCACCATATTAGCAGAAAGTGGCGTTGATCCGACAGTGATTGCCGTGGCACAAGACACGCTTGACACACCGCACGATGGCAACCGTTTCGGCCATTGGATTTTAACTTTTTTCCACCGCCATTCGGTATCCTGACAAACATGCGGCAATTTGAAAAACGCGCCACGCGCCCTATCGCAAGTCTATTGCTCGGTTCGGCCAGGGTAGGGCTGTTATGACACTTGTCATTGGCCTTGACACAGGCGGCACCTATACTGATGCGGCACTACTTGACACCGACAAAGGTACCGTATTGGCAACCACCAAGGCCCTGACCACGCGTGATAATCTCGCCGACGCGCTTGGCAAGGCAATCACCGCTATTCTTGATAATTTTACAGGCACCGCGGCTGATATAGGCCTTGTGACCCTGTCGACCACATTGGCCACCAACGCCGTTATCGAAGGCGTTGGTGGCCGCGTCGGGCTGTTTTTGATTGGTTTTGACAGGTCCGTCCTCGACCGCGCTGACCTCGCTCGTGCAATCGGTCAGGACCCAGTCCATTTTATTGATGGCGGGCATAACGCCGATGGAAGCGTTGCCAAAGCGCTTGATATTACAACAGTCGAAAGACTAGCCACCGAGCTGAAAAACGAAGTGTCTGCCTTTGCGATTGCCGGGCATTTTGCTACCCGCAACCCGCTGCATGAAACCGCAGCGCGAGATGCGGTGCGCCACCTTACCAGCTTACCAGTAACCTGTAGTCATGAATTGTCATCATCACTTGGCGGCCCTCGGCGCGCCCTGACTGCTGTGCTGAACGCCCGGCTTGTCAATTTATTAGAACAGCTGATTGCCGGCACACAAGCGATCATGAACAGCATCGGTCTTTGCTGCCCCTTGATGGTGGTCAAGGGTGACGGCTCGCTTCTTGAGGCTGACTTTGCCCGCAACCGGCCGGTAGAAACGGTCCTGTCCGGGCCAGCCGCCAGCTTGTCGGGGGCGGCATTTCTGGCCGGCGCGACCAGCGCAATCGTTGCTGATATTGGTGGCACCACCACTGACATTGCCATTTTGGATCAAGGGGCCCCGCGCCTAAAGGCCAATGGCGCAAATGTTGGCGGCTGGCAGACAATGGTCGAGGCCGCCGACATCCGCACCACTGGCCTTGGCGGTGACAGCGAGGTTCAACCAATCCAGCGCGGCCGTGCCAGCGGGCTGACATTGGGGCCACGACGCGCGGTCCCGCTGTCGCTGATGGCACAAAGCTGGCCGCCAATCAAAACACATCTGGCCAGTCAGCTTGATCTGGCCATTCCGCTTGGTACCGATGCTCGCTTTATTTTCCCAATCATGCCAGAGGGAGTGCCTGATTGGCTGAACCGCTCCGAAACCAGATTGGCCAAAAAAGCGCTGGCCACCGGCCCGGCACCAGTTTCCGATCTGGCTGCCACCCAATTGGCCTTGGGTACGGTTAACCGGCTTATCCGTAGTGGCCTTTTAGGGCTCTCTTGTTTTACACCAACAGATGCGGCACATGTTACCGGCGCTTTTACCGACTTTGACAGCGACGCCGCCCAGCTTGGCGCGGCACTGATGGCACGCCAGCGCAACGGCCTTGGCCAACCGATTGCCTCGGACCCCACCGCATTAGCCGAGATGACCCTAGCCGAATTGCAACGCCGCACGGCGCTGGCCTTACTTGACGCCGCGATGGCACATGATGGCGGCGGCGAGACCAGCTTCAGCAGCAACCCGATGCTGGCCGCCTTCTTTGACGCTAATCAAGAGCATCGGTCGCGCCTGGTCACGATCAAAACCTGCCTTGACAGCCCACTGTTGGCGCTTGGTGCCTCGGCAGCCACTCATTATCCGGCAATTGCGCGTCTGTTGGATGTGCCTCTAACGGTACCGCCGCATGCCGATGTGGCTGGCGCGGTAGGCGCCGCTGCCGGCGCGGTGCGCCAACGTGTCATGCTGATTGTTACCCAGCCCACCGAAGGCAAATTCAGACTTCATCTGTCGGAAGGACCAACCGATTTTTCATTGATTGAGGATGCGCTTGCCACAGCCCGCCGCATGGCCGGCGACATAGCCAGCGAGCGGGCCCAGCGGGCCGGTGCCCGCCGGATCAATCTGAGCCTTGACGAAGCGATCAATCAGATTGAATTAGGCGGCGGCAAAACGCTGTTTATCGAGGCACGCATTCACGCCACTGCCACTGGCGCACCAGCGTGACACTGCCACGCCAGCGCGTTGCCAGCCGCTTTATTTATGCTCGACACAGCGCAAATTGCGCCACGGTTTGCAATCAACAAAACTCGTAAGATTAACCCAAGAGGCAGTATTCCCTGAAAACCTTATCGAACTCAATCAACAAAAAACCAGGTAAATGGTGGGCCCGGCAGGACTCGAACCTGCAACAACACGGTTATGAGCCGTGGGTTCTAACCAATTGAACTACAGGCCCCCATTAACAGCACTGTCGGTTTCGGCGCCTTGTGGGCGGCGTCGGCTCCCGGACAATGCGGCAAAACTCAATTTTCGAGGAAGCTACGCAATTTACGCGACCGTGACGGATGTTTCAGCTTGCGCAGCGCTTTGGCTTCAATCTGCCGAATACGTTCACGGGTCACGCTAAATTGTTGGCCTACCTCTTCCAGCGTATGGTCAGTATTCATACCAATGCCAAATCGCATACGCAACACCCGCTCTTCACGCGCCGTCAGGCTGGCCAGAACACGTGTTGTGGTCTCGCGCAAATTGGCGTGGATCGCGGCATCTAGCGGCTGAACCGCATTTTTGTCTTCGATAAAATCACCAAGATGGCTGTCTTCCTCGTCGCCAATGGGCGTTTCGAGGCTGATCGGCTCTTTCGCGATTTTCAATACTTTGCGCACCTTGTCGATTGGCATGCTCAGCTTTTCAGCCAGCTCTTCCGGGGTCGGTTCGCGGCCAATTTCATGCAACATCTGGCGCGAAGTCCGCACCAGCTTATTAATCGTTTCGATCATATGCACCGGAATACGAATGGTGCGGGCCTGGTCGGCAATTGACCGGGTGATGGCTTGACGGATCCACCATGTGGCATAAGTCGAAAATTTATAGCCGCGCCGATATTCAAATTTATCAACGGCTTTCATCAGGCCAATATTGCCTTCTTGGATCAGGTCCAAAAATTGCAACCCACGGTTGGTATATTTTTTGGCAATCGAGATCACCAGCCGCAAATTGGCTTCGACCATTTCCTTTTTCGCCCGCGCCGCCTCGCGCTGACCGCGTTGAATGGTCTGAATCACTTCGCGGAATTCTGGCACCGACAGCCCAACATCATCAACCACCAGCTTGATCTTGTCGCGCAATTCGGTGACTTCTTCGCCATGCGCACTATCCAGCTTTTGCCACGCTTTGGAAGAAAACCCACTTCCCGGCCAGTCTTCATTGACTTCGCGGCCGGTCCATGCCTCGAGAATTTGTGCCCGTGGCACCCCGCATGTGGTCGCAACGCGCATCAACCGCCCTTCAATACCGGTCACATGGCGGTTCAGGGTGAATAATTGCTCGCTCAACGCTTCGATACGGTTGGTGTTGAAAATCACACCTTCCATCAATTTACATAATTTGATCTTGGTATCGCGGTGCGCGGCTTCGCTTTTTGCCACAAGCGCTTGGTCCTTGGCCATGCGGGCAAGCCGCCGATCCTGCAATTTTACATACTCGCCAAACACCGTGCCAATTTCATCAAACAACGCCATCATCTCATCACGAACGGCATCTTCAAGTGCCGCAAGAGACAAGTTCAGATCATCATTTTCGTCATTGTCATTATGGGCATCACGGGTCGAGGTATCAGTGTCACTGTCGCCACTTTCATCATAATCCTCGTCCTCGTCTTCGTCCTCTTCCTCTTCTTCCTCGTCTTCATCATCCTCAAGATCGTCATCTGGGATTTCGTCATCCATCCCATCAAGATTATTATGATCAATCAGAGGATTGCCCTTGAGCTTGGCAAATGTGGCCTCTAGATCGATGATGTCACGCAACGGCACGACACCATCGGCAATTTGATCCCGCCAATGCATCAGCGCACGAATGGTCAGCGGCGATTCACAAATCCCGCCAATCATCATTTCACGGCCAGCCTCAATGCGTTTTGCAATGGCGATTTCGCCTTCACGTGACAGCAACTCAACACTGCCCATTTCACGCAAATACATGCGCACCGGATCATCTGTTCCAGATACATCACTGTCCGACAGATTGCCAGATGCGCGGCCGTCTTCATTGCCGTCTTCGGCCTCATCGGTATCATCGTCGCTTTCGGCGCTATCAACGACAGATACGCCCATTTCATTGAGCGTCGACATCACATCATCAATTTGCTCGGATGTATATTCTTCGGCTGGCAAGGCGGCATTCAGCTCATCATGGGTGACAAACCCACGATCCTTGCCAAGTTTCAACAGCGCTTTGATCGTTTGCTGGGCCGCATCAAGGCTGGCCGCCTCGGTTGCGTCCTGCGTGGTTTGATCGGTATCAGCCTGTTTTTTCGCTTTGGTTGCCATCTGTTCGATTCTACCCCTGTTCATCTGCACCTTATGGCGTCTCACCATCATCTCTGGTGGCATCAGCCGCCGCGGCGCTGATTGTTTTTACCCTGATGTTTTCTGGCAACATCAAAACCTGCGGTGTGCCCCTGCCCCTACGCGCGGCCGGCATGCGTAACTAGTCGTTAAATTCGTGGTGTACGGGTTTTTGAAAACAGGCCTGATTTCCCGTCAACAAGCCCCAACAGTTCCTCTAAATGGGCGCCCGCCCGTTCTGGCGTCAGCGCATATGGATCAAATGGCAATCTGGATTTCATTTCATCCCCCGTCAAATCCTCTAATGCACTGCCAAGATCCCGCTCTTGTAAATGATAGTTTAACGCCGCTACGTCAAGATCTGGATCACGTATAACGGCATCAATCACCGCTTTTTTCACATGATCAAGCTTTTGATCGGCGATTTCCAGCATGGACAAGGCCTCAAAATTGGCAGGAACCAAGGCTGGATGGGCTAAAATCAGTGCCAAAATGGCACGATGCCGATGCATTAAGCCGGTTGCGGGCCGAATTGCCCGCCGCGCCATAAAACTGGTGGTTTGGCCGCGCGTTTGTGATCGCATTGCCGCGATTCGGTTTTCGATTTCATCACCATAGGCCCCGCGCACCTGATTATTGCCAATGCTACGCACAAGGCCGCGCACGGCTTGCCAGAACTGCGCTCTTGCCTCTGGTTGTTGGGTGTCAAACTGCGCCGCGGTTGTTGTCCACATGCTATCAACCAAGGCTTGCGCTGTGCCCAGAATTTTGCGCAATCCTTCCGGCCCAGACTCACCTAGAACATCATCTGGGTCTTTGCCAGCCGGTAGCATCGCCAGCCGGGCCGACCGGCCGGGCTCCAGCAACGGTAAAATACGTTCAAGCGCGCGCAATTGCGCACGTTGACCAGCCGCGTCACCATCGAAACACAAAATCGGTTCGTCATGTAATTTCCATAACAAGGTGATTTGTTCGGGGGTCAATGCGGTGCCTAGCGGTGCCACCGCGGCGGCAATGCCGCTGCGTTGTACGGCGATCACATCCATATACCCCTCGACAACGACAAGTGGTGATTTGCGCCGAACCGCTTCGCGTGCTTGCACCCACCCATATAAAACAGCTTTTTTGGAAAAAGTCGGGCTGTCACCTGAATTTAGATATTTTGGTTGGGCGTCACCAAGCGCCCGCGCGCCAAAGGCAATGACCTTGCCTTGTCTGTTTTCGATTGGAAACATTACCCGGTCACGAAAATAATCATACAAACGACCATCACGATCTGATTTGCCCAGCACCCCGGCCACAATCATGTCATCATCTGAAAACCCCTTGCCGGCAAGCGCCGTTCGCAGGCCGGAGCGTGGCGCATAACCAAGCCGGAAATTTTTAACAGTCGCCGCATCCAACCCACGTTGTTTGAGATATTGCGCGGCGTCACGGCCTTCATCGGCGCGCAACCCAGCTTCAAAAAATCTTGTGGTTTCTTCCAAAATATCCAGCGCCGCTTTTCGTTGACGGGTGACTGCCGGGTCGATATGCGTCGATTTTGGCATCGATAGCCCGGCCATATCAGCCAAACGTTCAACCGCCTCCATAAAGTCAAGACCGTCCATTTCACGCAGAAATGAAATGGCATCACCATGCGCGCCGCATCCAAAACAATGGTAAAAGCCATCATCATCTACGACTGAAAATGATGGCGTTTTTTCTGAATGAAAGGGGCACAACCCACTAAAGCGGCGGCCTTTGCGCACCAACTTAACCCGCCGCCCGACGATATCTGAAAGCGGCACGCGCTGGCGTAAATCTTCGATAAATTCTGGCGGCACCGCCATGGCCAAAACTCCGGTCAAGTTGCTGTGCTCAACATCCGGCACCGCCGGGCAAGCCGCAACAAACTTAGCATAACTGTGATGATATACGGAACCAGTTAGTGCCGGCCGCATATGTTATAATTGGCTGTTGCCGGGTTAATTATTTGGCCATCAATGCGGCTTTTACATCCTGACTAGCAGACGAAAAATCCATCTGTCCGGCATAATGGGCTTTCAAATAGCCCATTACCTGACCCATGTCTTTTATTGACCCGGCGCCAGTTTCCTTGACGGCCGTGGCGATTGCCTGCTGCATTTCATCCGCGCTTAATTGTGCTGGCAGAAACCGTTTGATGATGTCTATTTCAGCTTCTTCATTCGCGGCTAATTCCGGGCGATCACCATCGCGGTATAATTTTGCCGATTCGGTCCGCTGTTTGATCATAGTTTGCAACATGCCGAGGATTTCCTCATCAGAAATACCATCAGGGTTGTCGTTGCCGCGCGCCGCGATATCGCGATCTTTCAACGCCGCGGCGATCAACCGCATTGTTGACAACGCGGTCTGGTCTTTGGCCTTCAACGCTTCTTTCAGCGCATTCGCTATATTTTCGCGCATCTCAGACACACCTTTTTAAAATGACATGCACATAGTTACGTGCAATTGCGCCGCGCCTTTTACGCTACTCTTATCAATCCTGCAAGCCTTGGCTGCGAACGCTTGACCATTTGAGAGTGGTCGGCTATGTAAACAGCCGTTTGGCGGCGTGGCCCGGCAACGTCTCTCTTATAACAGGATATGGGTTGAAATGGGGCAGAAAACGATCTCTGGCCACAATTTTGATGCGCTGCGCGCCAATCGGGATAATCCGACAGCCGCCCTCGTTCTAGAAGATGGAACAATATTTACCGGATTCGGCTTCGGTGCCGCCACCACCAATGTTGGTGAAGTCTGCTTCAATACTTCAATGACTGGTTATCAGGAGATCATGACTGATCCCTCTTATGCTGGCCAGATCGTCACCTTCACCTTTCCCCACATCGGCAATGTTGGCGCGAACAACAAGGACCTTGAGACCCTGACACCGGCCGCGCTCGGCATGGTTGTACGCCAGCCCGTGACCAACCCCGCCAGTTGGCGTGCCGACTCAAGCCTTGATGACTGGCTGATAGCGCATAATTTACCCGGTATCAGCGGCATCGACACACGTGCTTTGACCCGCCGCATCCGTGATCTTGGCGCCCCGCGCGGTGCCTTGTGCCACGCACCTGATGGCATGATTGATTGCGATGCCCTGTGCGCGATGGCAAAAAACTGGCCAGGCCTCAAAGGCATGGATTTAGCCAAGTCTGTGACCCTGCCCGACATCACATCATGGGATCAGGGTAGCTGGCAGTACATATCTTCAGCGCATCAGGAAACAGCTTCGAAATTTAACGTTGTTGCCATGGATTTTGGTTGCAAACACAATATTTTACGCTGTCTGCAAGATGCTGGTTGCGCGGTTACTGTGGTGCCAGCTGATACCTCGGCTGATGCGATTATGGCAATGCAACCTGATGGGGTGTTTCTGTCCAACGGCCCGGGTGACCCAGCCGCCACCGCCAGCTATGCCGGCGCTGAAATCGCCAAGTTAATTGCAGCAGATATGCCAATTTTTGGTATTTGCATTGGGCATCAACTGATGGCGTTGGCGCTGGGTGCAAAGACCCATAAAATGGCGCGTGGCCATCGTGGTGCCAATCATCCTGTGAGAGATTTGCAGACTGGAAAAATTGAAATCACCAGTCAAAATCATGGGTTTGCCGTCGACCCCGATAGCCTGCCGGCTGATCTTGAGGTAACGCATATTTCGCTTTTTGACCAATCAATAGAAGGGCTGCGGCATAAAACTAAGCCAGCTTTTTGTGTTCAATATCACCCAGAGTCATCACCCGGCCCGCATGACTCACGCTATCTGTTTGAGCGATTCACCCACCTGATGGAAACAGCGAGATCCTGATATGCCACGCCGCGATGATATAAAATCCATCCTGATCATCGGTGCCGGCCCGATTATTATCGGTCAAGCATGTGAATTTGACTATTCGGGCGCACAGGCCTGTAAAGCTCTCAAAGCAGATGGCTACCGGGTCATTCTGGTTAATTCAAACCCAGCCACCATCATGACCGATCCAGAGATGGCTGACGCGACTTATATCGAACCGATCACCCCGGCCACCGTTGCCAAAATTATCGCCGCCGAACGCCCGGACGCGCTATTACCGACGATGGGGGGGCAAACCGCGTTAAATACCGCTTTGTCGCTTTATAATGACGGCACCCTAGACACCTATGGCGTTGAAATGATCGGCGCTCGTACCGAATCAATTGAAATGGCCGAGGACCGGGAATTATTCCGCAAAGCCATGGACAGAATTGGTTTGGAATGCGCCCGTGCCCGTACCGTCAATAATTTTGAAGATGCTTTGCAAGCGCTTGATTTTGTGGGATTGCCAGCCATCATTCGCCCGTCATTTACACTTGGTGGCGAGGGCGGCGGCATTGCCTATAACAAGGCCGAATTTGAGACCATAGTGGCCAACGGGTTGCGCCTGTCGCCAGTGTCTGAGGTATTGATCGAAGAATCAGTTCTGGGCTGGAAAGAATTTGAAATGGAAGTTGTCCGCGACACCGCAGACAATTGCATCATCGTGTGTTCCATCGAGAATGTAGACCCGATGGGCGTTCACACTGGCGACTCGATGACCGTGGCCCCGGCGCTGACCCTGACTGACAAGGAATATCAGGCGTTGCGCGACGCCTCACTGGCGGTGTTACGTGAAATCGGCGTGGATACCGGCGGCTCCAACGTGCAGTTTGCTGTCTGTCCAAAAACCGGACGTATTCTGGTTATTGAAATGAACCCACGTGTTAGCCGGTCATCGGCATTGGCGTCGAAAGCCACCGGGTTTCCGATTGCCAAAATCGCCGCCCAACTGGCTGTCGGCTATCGTCTGGACGAATTGGTCAATGACATTACCGGTGTTACACCGGCAAGTTTTGAACCAACCATCGACTATATTGTCACCAAAATACCGCGATTTACGTTTGAAAAATTTTCGGGCGCAGATGCGGTTTTATCGACATCAATGAAATCAGTTGGCGAGGCCATGGCGGTCGGCAGATCTTTCGAAGAAAGCCTGCAAAAAGCCCTGCGTTCCATGGAAATTGGCCTGACTGGGCTGAACCCGGTGGCACCGCCTGTAGCTGACGCAACGTCTGGCGTGGACCAGTTACGGGGCTGGTTGGGTGAATTGGTGCCGAACCGGGTTTTGCGCATTGCAACCGCGCTTCGAACCGGCATTTCTATTGAAGACGTTCACACTGTTACCGGGTGGGACCGCTGGTTTCTAGAGCGTATTCAGGCCATTATTGATGCCGAAAACCAAGTGGCGGCTGACGGCCTGCCAGATGACGTAACCGTTTTACGCTTTTTAAAATCAATGGGATTTTCAGATGCGCGGTTGGGTGAACTGGCACAGCTTGACGCTACAGAGGTGCGCGCACGCCGTCACAAAGCCGGGGTGGTGCCGGTATATAAGCGCATCGACACCTGTGCGGCAGAGTTCAGTTCAGAAACCGCCTATATGTATTCGACCTACGAGATCGCGGCAGATGCCGAATGCGAGGCCGATCCGAGTGACCGGAAGAAAATCGTGATCCTTGGCGGTGGCCCCAACCGGATTGGTCAGGGCATTGAATTTGATTATTGCTGTGTGCATGCCGCCTATGCGCTTGCTGATGCTGGCTACGAAACTATCATGGTAAATTGTAACCCTGAGACAGTATCAACTGATTATGATACATCTGACAGGCTGTATTTTGAACCGCTCACAGCAGAAGATGTGATTTCCATCATCCGGCGAGAGCAGTCAAATGGCACCCTAAAAGGTGTGATTGTCCAGCTAGGCGGGCAGACACCGCTTAAAATTGCTGCCGCTATCGAAGCGGCCAATATCCCTATTCTGGGCACCAGCCCTGATGCGATTGACCTAGCCGAAGACAGAGAACGTTTCCAGCAACTGCTTGGCAAGCTAGATTTGAAACAGCCTGAGAATGGCATTGCCCATTCTGTTGAAGAAGCACGCGAAATCACCGAAAAAGTTGGCCTGCCTGTGGTTATTCGCCCTTCTTATGTGCTTGGCGGACGGGCGATGGAAGTTGTGCATCAGATGTCTGATCTGGAACGCTATATGCGCGATGCGGTGGTGGTCTCGGGTAGCAATCCTGTATTGATTGACAGATTTGTTGAAAATGCGGTCGAGGTTGATGTAGATGCGTTATGTGACGGCACAGATGTGTTTATTGCCGGCATTATGGAACATATCGAAGAGGCTGGCATCCATTCAGGCGATAGTGCCTGTATCCTGCCACCACAGCATCTGTCTAATGCCATTCTTGACGGTATCAGAGAACAGACTCGCGCGCTTGCCCACGCGCTTGGGGTTGTCGGGCTGATGAATGTTCAGTTTGCGATTAAGGATGACACCATCTATCTGCTTGAAGTTAATCCGCGTGGTAGCCGGACAGTGCCCTTTGTTGCCAAGGCAACTGGCAATCCGGTAGCAAAAATCGCTGCCCGTCTGATGGCAGGCGAGATGCTGAAAGATATGCCGCTTATCACCACCGCGCCTGAGCATGTGGCAGTAAAAGAGGCTGTATTCCCCTTTGCACGCTTCCCCGGCGTTGATGTATTTCTTGGCCCTGAGATGAAATCGACAGGCGAGGTAATGGGCATTGATACAGATTTTGGACGCGCCTTTGCCAAAAGCCAGCTGGCGGCAAGCACCATCCTGCCAGAGGCGGGGGCTGTATTTGTGTCTGTGAAAGACGCTGACAAAGCTGCCTATATTGATATTTGCCGCGATCTGGTATCGCTTGGATTTACCATTCTGGCAACAGGCGGTACACAGGACGCACTTTCGGGCGCAGGCGTGCCGGCCACACGGGTCAACAAGGTAATGGAAGGCAGACCGCATGCTGTAGATGCGATGCTGTCTGATCAGATTAATCTGGTATTTAATACCGCGCAGGGTGCCGCCGCCATCCGCGATAGCTATTCGCTTCGCCATACGGCGCTGACAAACAAAATTCCGTATTACACCACCGTATCAGGTAGTCGAGCCGCTGTTGAAGCGATTGCCAGCATGAAGTCGGGCAGTCTGGGCGTAAAATCTATTCAGGACTATTTGCCAAATCCCATCATTTGATCTTATGCTAAGGAATCTGAAGATCCATTGAGCGATAATCACAGAGTATAGAATCATGGAAAAGATTCCGTTCACGCCAGCAGGTCTGGAAAAACTAAAAGAAGAGCTTTACACGCTCAAAAATACCGAACGGCAGGCGGTTATCAAGGCTATTGCCGAGGCGAGAGAGCATGGTGATCTGTCTGAAAATGCAGAATATCACGCCGCAAGAGAGCGCCAGTCCTTTATCGAAGGCAGAATAACCGAACTGGAAGATGTCACAGGCCGTGCCGAAATTGTTGATTTAAGCAGGCTTACAGGTGAAACGGTCACCTTTGGTACCAAGGTTGTGATCGCAGATGAAGAAACAGACGAAGAATCTACCTATGTGATTGTAGGGCCATATGAGGCTGATATTGAGCAGAACCGTATCTCTACCGCCTCTCCGATTGCCCGTGCCCTGATTGGAAAATCTGAAGGTGATTCAGTTGAAGTGCGCACCCCAAGAGGCCCGCACCCCTACGAAATCGTCTCTATCGAGCTGATTTCCCAATAGCTTTTTAAGCTCTATCATCAGGCAGATGCGCGCAAGATAGGCACCTAGCTGTCAATATCTATCGGCACCCCGGGCAAATTCTTATGCGAGCGGATAGACAAGGCCGTCTTGACATGGCTTACATTTGGCGCAGGGGTCAGATTTGTGGTTAGAAAGCGCTGAAAATCATCCCAGTCATGGGCAACAATTTTCAGCAGAAAATCAGTCTCGCCCATCAGCATATGGCATTCGCGTACATTTTCCCACTCACCTACCAGCTGTTCAAACTGCTGCAAATCGGATTCTGCCTGGCTGGTCAGCCCGACAAAAGCAAAAATTGTCACAGCATAACCAAGCGCTTCTGCATCAACATCAGCATGATAGCCCTTTATCACCCCCTCATCTTCAAGCGTCCGTACCCGCCTGAGGCAGGGCGGCGCCGAAATACCGGCATTTTTTGCCAGCTCTACATTGGTGATACGGCCATCTGATTGAAGATCATGTAGAATATGTCTGTCGACTGAATCCAGTTTGACTTTCTTGCTCATTGCCAGCTTCTCGTTACCTGTTTGTTGCGCGCCAATGTTTCATTCAGCGCGAAGAAACAGGATTTATCCAGATTAAGAAATGTGTCAGGGCGCATCCTGATAGTGGCTATCCCCTGATAGCGCCAGAATATGACTATCTGCGTACTTGCGCAAGAATATTACAAAAAATGTACTAAAAGACGTGAAAAATACGGCGTAAAAACCCTCAAAATGGGTATTTTTATAGGATGTTTCGCGTAAAAAGTAGCTAAATTTACGCAAAACCTGCTAAAATCAGCACATTTTTTTGTTTCCTTTCATATAGTTAATATTTTCTACTTTTCTGGAAATGACAACCGACATACCATCCAGATGCACTTTAACATCCTAAAGGGGGGGAATTATGAGTGAACAATCAATCGGTACTACCGAACAGTTAAAAGATCCGGATTATGAAGTGCCAATGGTGCCGCGTGTAGCGTTGGGACTTCAGCATGTACTTGCCATGTTTGTAAGTAACGTCACACCGTCAATTATCATTGCGGGCGCGGCAGGCTTTGCCTTTGGTGGCGAAGATATGGTCTTTTTAATTCAAATGGCCATGCTGTTTTCCGGCATAGCTACTTTGTTCCAGACAATTGGCTTTGGGGCTGTGGGCGCACGCCTGCCTGTGATGCAGGGTACCAGCTTTGCCTTTGTGCCTATCATGATAAGCATTGTTAAGGCTGGCGGTATGGCATCATTGATGGGCGCCATTGTAATTGCCGGCCTGTTCCACACATTGCTTGGCTTTATTATTGGTAAAATCAGACACTGGTTTCCGCCTCTGGTCTCGGGCATGATCATTCTGGCAATTGGTCTGTACCTGCTGCCTGTGGGCATTAAATATGCCGCAGGGGGTGCTGCAGAATTCCAGATGAATGCACCTGAATGGGGTGATATCAGCAAATGGGGTCTGGCACTTGTGGTTATTTTTGTTGCACTTGGCTTCAAATTCTTCACCAAAGGCATTGCCTCGTCTGCTGCGATATTATTGGGGCTGATAGCTGGCTATCTGGTTGGCATCTTCACAGGTGCTGTTAATTTTGGCGGTATTGCAAAAGCAGAATGGTTTGCTATTCCGACACCTTTCAAATATGGCATCGAATTTAGCGCGGTCGCGATTATCGGCATGTGTCTGATATCTATCGTAAGTGCGATTGAAACAGTGGGTGACATTTCAGCTATCGCCAAAGGTGGTGCCGGACGTGAAGCCACAGATAAGGAGCTGAAAGGCGGCACACTTGCTGATGGTCTTGGCTCTGCGGTAGCAGGCGTGTTTGGCGGTCTGCCAAATACCTCGTTCAGCCAGAATGTCGGACTGATTTCAATGACAGGCGTGATGAGCCGCGGGGTGGTTACCGTCTCTGGTATCTTCCTGATTATCTGCGGATTTATTCCAAAGATTGGCGCTATCATCTCTGCCATGCCTATCTCGGTGCTTGGCGGCGGGGTGATTTTGATGTTTGGTATGGTGGTATCAGCAAGTATCAACATGCTGTCAGATGTGAATTGGAGCCGCAGAAATATGCTTATTCTGGCGACTTCACTTTCATTTGGCCTTGGTCTTCAGGCTGTTCCAAAATCAATGCAGCATCTGCCAGATTCAATCGAGATGCTGATGACTTCAGGTCTGTTGCCTGTGGCTGTGCTGGCGGTTGTCATGAACCTGCTTCTGCCAGAAGATGCAGACTAGGCTAAAACATACAGCTTAAAAAAAATATTGAGTAGGCGCCGTTACCCTTGATGTGGCGGCGCCTATATGATTCACTATGCATAATCAGGTGATGAGCATGACCGAACAAACACTTCTTATCAAGAATGCAGATTTTCTATGTACAATGGCTATGCCCTATAGCCATGAAGTGGCCGCGCAGACTGAAATTAAAGGCGGTGGATTATTCGCAAAGAACGGCATTATTGAAGCTGTAGGCACATCGGATATGTTGCCGGATAGTGCAGATATTGTGCTTGATTTGACAGGCCATATTGTGATCCCCGGCATGGTCAATACCCATCATCATCTATTCCAGAATTTGACACGTGCGGTTCAGCCTGCACAAAACGCGCCGCTATTTGGATGGCTTCAGACCCTATATCCTATCTGGCGACATATTGGCCCTGAACATATTTACTGGTCTACTGCTTTGGGGCTGGCAGAGCTTGCCTTGAGCGGATGCACCACCTCATCAGACCATCTATATCTCTATCCCAATGGTGCGCGTCTTGATGATTCACTTGCCGCCGCCGCCGATGTGGGGGTGCGCTTTCACGGCACCAGAGGTTCGATGAGCATTGGCGAGTCCAAAGGCGGACTGCCACCAGATTATCTGACAGAAAATGAATCTGATATTCTGGCAGAATGTCAGCGTCTGATAGAGAGCTATCATGATGATAGTCGCCATGCCATGCAGCGTATCGCGCTTGCTCCCTGCTCGCCTTTTTCGGTCAGTATCGATTG
>CAJWSS010000013.1:0-20083 GCA_913045915.1 uncultured Alphaproteobacteria bacterium
AACTGTATGGCTGTATTCAATAATCCATAAAATATGATCCCAAAATATGCCCTAAAACATGGATAGTCTTTTTATAGAACATGGACCAGCACCAGACCATAAACTGGACCGCTTCTTGCGGCCAAAAGACAATTTGTTGCCGCGGTCAATGTCGCTCCGGTTGTCATGACATCATCGATTAAGATCACCGGTCTGCCAGATAGGGTTGGCCGGCTCTTGGGTGCCACAGTGAATACCCCGGCCACATTCTTTTGCCGCTGGGCCCGGTTGAGCCCGGCCTGACTTTTATTGTGATGTTGGCGTAACAAAATAGCCGGGGCAAATTCATCTACCGGTGCCAACCAGCGTGCCAACTCGGCAGATTGATTATAGCGTCGTGCCAAATAGCGATGGCGATGCAGAGGGATCGGCACCACCAGATTGCCGGGCTGATGCAAAGCGGCGAAATGACGGGCCAGAAACTGTCCCAAAACCGGGGTCAGATATAGCCCGTCAGCATGTTTAAACCGCAAAATCAGCGCCCGAGAAAACGCATTATAAACAAATCCAGCACGGATCGCGGCAAGCGGTGGTGGCGTTCGCCAACATTGTCCACATAGCTGGTCTGGCAAGGCGTGGGGCAAGGGCCGGCCACAGCGGTCGCATAAAGGCGCGCTGATCGGACGGGCCCCAGCCCAACATGCGGCACATACCCCGCGACCAACACAAAATTTGCCGCATAATAGGCATTGATGCGGTAACAGCTGATCCGCCGCCAAACCGATCAAAAAGCGGGGTGAGGCAAGAAAAGACATGGGTGATATGGGTGTGATATCGATTGCATGCGTGTCATAAACCTAACCCGCCAACGGTAAAAAAATCGTAAAACAAGGCAAAATAAGTCAAAAATTGCGAGCGCTTGCGATGCGGCATCTATTTTTTCACTTGCGGTTTTGCCTGTCTGCTTTACATGATGGCCCGCATGAGCGTTCCCATTCTTTTTGATCAGCGGCTGATCCGACAGCATCGCCAGCGGGCGTCGCACCGCTATGCAGATTTCGCCTTTTTAAAAGATGCCGCCGCCATACGTCTGGCAGACCGGCTGGAATTGATGCGGCGTCATTTTGATTTATGTCTTGATATTGGTGCGCATGACGGGCGGTTGGCGCAGCATTTTGCCGGGCTTGGTAAAATTGGTCATATGATCCACACCGACCCGGCTGATGGATTTGCCCTTGCCAGCAAACAACATGGGTCGGGCGTGGTGCATGCGCTTGGCGACCTGCCCTATAAGCCAGAGAGCTTTGATGCGGTGTTTTCCTGTTTGTCATTGCATTGGGTTGATGATTTGCCCGGGCTGATGATGCAGGCACGGCGCTTGCTGAAACCGGATGGATTGTTGTTGGTCAGTCTGCTTGGCGGCAATAGCCTGGCCGAATTAAAACAGGCGCTGGCCGAGGCCGAACAAGACATTACCGGCGGCTTGAGCCCGCGCTGTGCGCCAATGGCGGATATCCGCGATATTGGGGGGTTGATGAGCCGGGCCGGGCTGGCCCTGCCGGTGGCAGACAGTGACCGGTTAACGGTGAATTACCCGCATATGTTTAAATTGATGGAAGATTTGCGTGGTATGGGCGAACAAAACGCGATGTTGGCGCGCCTGAAAACCCCAACAAGACGGCGCGTCTTCATGCGCGCCGCCGAAATTTACCAACAGCGTTTTGCCCGGGCTGATGGCCAAATCCCGGCCAGTTTTGAAATTGTCACTGTGACCGGCTGGGCGCCGCATGAAAGCCAGCAAAAACCGCTTCGCCCGGGGACCGCGGCGCACCGCTTGGCAAGCGCGCTTGAAAGTGATGAGAAAGATCCAGAAACCGGGGCTTAGATCACAACAAATCCTGTAATGCGGCAATTAGCGGGATATCAGCCTCTGGCATGGGATAGTCGCGCAATTGTTGTGGTCGCACCCATTTTAATGCGCCGCCCTCAATTGGCTGGGGGCGGCCTTGCCAGCGTCGACAGACATAAAGCATCATCAAAAGATGGAACGCCGCACGGCTGTCGCTAGCGGCATAGCTGTGGCTGGCAAAGCTAAGCGGGGCCAGACATGAGGCGGCGGTATTAATGCCCAATTCTTCATCAAGCTCGCGGATCAGCGCTGTTTCTGGGGTTTCGCCGGGTTCGATCTTGCCGCCGGGAAATTCCCATAATCCGGCCATTGGCTTGCCTTCTGGACGTTGCGCCAGCAACACCCGGCCATCACGGTCAATAAGTGCCACGGCGCTGACCAACAGCATATCGGTTTGTGCCGGGTTGGTCGTTGTATCTTCGGCCATGCGGTCAGCTACGGTAGTCGGCATTGATGGTGATATAGCCATGTGTTAAATCACAGCTATAGACAGTTGCGATGCCGGCCCCGGCCCCAACCGAAACGGCGATGTCGATCGATGAGGTTTGCATATGCGCGGCTATCGGGGCTTCGTCATAATCGGCAACGCGCATACCGTTGGCGGCAACTGGGAACCCGCCTATGGTGATGCCAATCGCCTGCTGATCAATGCCACAGCCAGATTTGCCAACGGCCATTACGATACGCCCCCAATTCGCGTCCTCGCCGGCAATCGCGGTTTTAACCAGTGGTGAATTGGCAATGGCCAGACCGATTTGCCGGGCTTGATGGTCTGATCCGGCGCCACTGACGGTGATGGTGATAAATTTACTGGCGCCCTCGCCATCACGCACAATTTGGGTTGCCAAATCCACCATCAATTCTGTCAGCGCATGACGAAATCCGGCAAGCTTTGGATCATCCGCGCTGGTCACCATAGGGGTCTTGGCGCATCCGGTGGCGATCAAAAACACCGTGTCATTGGTCGAAGTGTCGCTGTCAACGGTAATGGCATTAAAGCTGTGATCGGTGGCGGTGGTCAGGAGTTGTTGCAACAGCTCAGCTGGCAAGGCCGCATCGGTGGCGATATAGGCCAGCATAGTCGCCATATTCGGCGCGACCATGCCAGACCCTTTGGCGATGCCGCAAATATTGACAGTGATGCCGTCAATGTCACAGCTGACATGCGCGCCTTTTGGGAATGTGTCCGTTGTCAGAATCGCCCCGACAGCCTGATCCCAACTGGCATTTTGATTGGCAACAAGCTGGGGAAAATAGGCAGAGAGTTTGGCGGCCTCAAGCGGCTCGCCGATGACCCCGGTTGATGCTAGCAAAATGTGATCCGCGCTGACGCCAAGGGCCTTCGCCAGCGCCGTGCTTGTTTGCTGGACTGTTTCTCGTCCACGTTCGCCGGTAAATGCATTGGCATTGCCGGCATTGGTCAAAATTGCTCTGGCGCGGCCTGAAGCAACCACTTCACGGCTCCAGATCACTGGTGCGGCGGCTGTATCAGAGCGGGTGAAAACGCCGGCCACGGTCGCCGTTTCGCTCAGCGTCATCAATAACAGATCATCCCGGTTTTTGTATTTCAGCCCGCTTGCCGCCACAGCAAGGCCAAGGCCATCTATGGCTGGCAAATCTGGAAATTTGTCTGGGGCAAGAGGAGACCGCGTCGTCATAACACACCTAGTGGCAAATTTGTTTATTGGGTGGCGTTCATCGCGTCTTCGCGCACATCAGCAAAGCTTCGCAATTGAATGTCCTGACTGGCACGTAGCTCTTCGAGCAAACGGCCAAGCGCCTGCGTTGATAAATTATTCGCCAGTTGCGCGCGCATCGACTCAAGGTCTGGTGCCGGCGCTATGTCTTTGCCGTCAACTTTAATGACATGCCAGCCAAATTGCGTTTGTACCGGGGTATCTGAGTAACTGCCAACAGCAAGGTCAAAAGCGGCTGTTTCAAAAGCAGGCACCATTTGCCCGCGCCCGAATGTGCCAAGCGCCCCACCATTTGGCCCGCTGGGGCCAGTTGATTTTTCTTTGGCTAATGCGGCAAAATCACCACCATCTTGTAACGCCGCGATCACTGCCTTGGCATCTGCTTCGGTCTCTAACAAAATATGTGACGCGGTCACCTGCTCACGCGATGCTGTATCTGCGACAAATTTGTCATAGGCGTTTTGGATCGCTGTTTCAGTGACGTCGGCCCGCACTTTTTCGGCAAGCCAGCTTTCTGCCAGCACCCGGTTTGCCGCCATCTTCATCGCGTCGGCGATTTCTGGCTTCTGGTCAAAGCCATCATTGCGCGCGGCGGCGGCGGCCAGCTGTGAGTCAATGATATCGGCAACAAGCTGTGCATAATAATTTTCCAGCGGTGTTTGCTGAAATTCTTCAGGCAAGCGTTCAGCCGCCCGCAAAACATCATCCAGCCATATGTCTTTGCCATTAACCGTACCCACTGATATCTGGTCATTTGCCTGTGCCATTGTGCTGGCCAGACAAACCGCGGTTAGCACACCGCAACTAACGCGCCGCACTAGCTGTGTGAAACGTCCATTCAAATCGGGGTTAAGATAAAAGAAACTGGCAATCATTATGGTGTCCTCTGCCGCGCATCATCGGCGTAAACTGTTTCACTGACGGCACCGCTACCACCTGTCTGGATTTACCCAATGGGCTTGTGCAGTCGTGGCGGCTGTCTAGCGCTGATATATAACCTGAACCGATAGGTCTTATCCAGTTTAATCCGGTATTTGCCTGATGATCTATGTGGCTTTTCATCGCAAACAGGCTATTGTCATGAAAAGCACGCCAATCAATTGACAAAATTGGCGTCTATACCTATGTCCAATCAGGTGCAATGTGCAGGTGACAGGCCGCATTGCCGCCAATCTTTATGTCGCCAGTCTCTATGCCGCCAGTTGGGGAAACTTTCATGTTTGGTTCGTTAGCAAAAAGTCTGTTTGGCAGTTCAAATGACCGGGCTGTAAAAAACCTGCAACCGCTGATTTCGAAAATCAATGGCCTCGAAGATGGGTTAAGCGGCAAGGATGATGATGCCTTGCGCGACATGACCGGTCAGTTGCGCGACCGTTTGGCGAAAGGCGAAACCAAGGATGATCTGCTTGCCGAGGCCTTTGCTCTGGTCCGCGAAGCGGCAAAACGGACACTTGGCCAGCGCCATTTTGATGTGCAGTTGATGGGGGGCATTGCGCTCCATAACGGGCAGATAGCTGAAATGAAAACCGGTGAAGGCAAAACGCTGGTGGCAACACTGGCGGTGTTTTTAAACGCCCTAGACCAGCGCGGCGTTCATGTGGTGACGGTGAATGATTATCTGGCCCAGCGTGACGCGGAATGGATGGGTCGGGTCTATAAATTCTTGGGGCTAAGCGTTGGGTGCATCACCGCTGGGCTTGATGATGATGCGCGCCGTGCAGCCTATGGTTGTGATGTGACTTATGGCACGAACAATGAATTTGGCTTTGACTATCTGCGCGATAATCTGAAATTCCGACTCGAAGATATGGTGCAACGCGATTTTCATTTCGCCATTGTCGACGAGGTCGACTCGATCCTGATTGACGAAGCCCGCACGCCATTGATTATTTCCGGTCCGGCAGAGAGCAATTCGGCATTATATCTGGTGGCGGATGCGGTGATCCCGCAATTAACCGCGGATGATTTTGATCTGGATGAAAAAGCCAACAGCGTCACCCTTACTGAAGCGGGTATTGAACATGCCGAAGATCTTTTGCGCACCGCCGGCGCAATCGACAGCGGCACATTATATGATGTCGATAATGTGGGCCTTTTGCACCATATCAACCAATCGCTTAAAGCGCATCATTTGTTCAAGCGTGACACCAATTACATGCTGAAAGATGGTCAGGTATTGATCATTGATGAATTTACCGGCCGGGCGATGCCCGGGCGGCGCTTCTCAGATGGTCTGCACCAAGCCATTGAAGCCAAAGAAAAAGTTGAAATTCAGGCGGAAAACCAGACGCTGGCGTCTGTCACCTTCCAGAATTATTTTCGTATGTATGACAAGCTGGCCGGCATGACGGGCACGGCAATGACGGAAGCTGGTGAATTTTCCGAAATCTATGGTCTGGAGGTTATGGCGATCCCGACCAACCGCGAGGTAGCACGGCAAGATCATGATGATGAGGTTTATCGTACCAGTGCCGAACGGGATGATGCGGTAATTGCGCTTGTCGAGGATTGCCAAAAACGTCAACAACCGATTTTGGTTGGCACCGTCAGTATCGAAAAATCTGAAAAATTATCAGCCCAGCTGACCAAACGTAAAATTGCCCACAAAGTATTGAATGCCCGGGTGCATCATGAAGAGGCGATGATCATTGCCGATGCCGGGGTGCCGGGCGCGGTGACAATTGCCACCAATATGGCGGGTCGCGGCACCGATATTCAGCTTGGCGGCAATCTTGAAATGCGTCTTGAACAAGCCGCGCAAAAAAAGCCGCTTAGTGATGCTGTACGTGATAAAATTACCAGCGAAGTTGCCGCCGCCAAGCAAGTGGCCCTTGATGCTGGGGGTCTTTATGTGATTGGCACCGAACGGCATGAATCGCGGCGCATCGACAATCAGCTGCGTGGCCGGACTGGGCGTCAGGGCGACCCTGGGGGATCAAAATTCTTTTTATCGCTTGAAGATGATCTGATGCGTATTTTTGGATCAGAAAAACTGGACGGTATGCTGGTTAAACTTGGCCTTGAAAAAGGCGAGGCCATCATCCATCCATGGATCAATAAAGCCGTCGAAAAAGCCCAGACAAAAGTCGAAGCGCGCAATTTTGAAATTCGTAAACAACTGCTAAAATATGACGATGTGATGAATGACCAGCGGCGGGTGATCTTTGATCAGCGCAAAGACATTATGCGGTCTGAAAATGTGCATGACACCGTTGTCGATATGCGGCATGAGGCGGCGGCGCTGATTGTTGAACGGGCGATTCCAGCAAATAGTTATCATGACCAGTGGCTTGCCGAACAATTGCGTAATGATGCCCAGCGTGTTTTGGGCGTTGACGCACCGATTGCCGAATGGTTTGCCGAAGATGGCATTGCCGAGACTGAAATTGAGGAACGGCTGATCGCCGCCTCGGACCGGCGCATGGCGGAAAAGGCGGTACGGCTTGGCCCCGATATTATGCGGATGGCGGAAAAATCACTTTTGTTGCAAGTGCTTGACCAGCAATGGAAAGAACATTTGCTCAGCCTTGATCAGTTGCGTCAGGGTATTTCATTGCGGGCCTATGCGCAAAAAGATCCGCTGAATGAATATAAGCGCGAAGCATTTTTGATGTTTGACGCAATGTTGGCCAGCATGCGTGAAACCACCAGTATGGTGCTGTCGCATGTTGAATTGCGCAGTGAATCTGCCGATGATGGCGATGATAGCAAGGCCGCATCTGATCGCCCGGCACCCGCCGCAGCGCCGCAAAAAGTCACGCGCAATGCACCATGCCCGTGCGGGTCAGGCAAAAAATACAAACATTGCCACGGCGCGATTACGGCTTAATTTTCTGATCAGGTTACAGCGATGATCAAATATCAGCTCATTTGCGATCAAAAACATGAATTTGAAGGTTGGTTTCAGGGCAGTGCCGCTTATGATGAACAAGCCGCAAATGGATTATTGCGTTGTCCATTATGTGACAGTGATCAGGTGAAACGGGCGTTGATGACGCCAAACCTCGCCAGCCCAAAGCGGCGCAAATCAACCGACCCTTCAGCGGTCGATCCGGCACCGCGCGTCGATCCGACCGCATCAGCTCCAGCCGCGCCAGCACCTGTCCCATCAAGTTTGCCGCCGGCTGGTCAAACCGCGGGGCAAGGCCGCGCCGCAGTGATGCCATCTGAACAGGTGCAGGCCTTTGGGGCGGCGCTTGCCGAGTTGCGACAATTGCGGCAGAAAATCATCAAAGATTGCCGTGATGTTGGCGATAATTTTGCCGAAGAGGCCCGCAAAATCCATTATGGCGAAGCGGAAGCCGAGGGCATATATGGACAGGCTACGCGTGAAGAACGTGAAGCACTAAAGGATGAAGGCATTGAAATATTTGATATGCCGTGGGTGCCGTCTGACCATTGACTCCGGCTCGTGATTGGCGGGCGGCCAGCTATGGTCAGACAAACCCGCCGCTTGCCGCGTAATTGATTGCCAGACTGCCAGTTTGCCTAAATCCACCCGCCGGGCTTGGGGCCAAACCGGTCATATCATCAAGCATGATGCCAGCCGCGGCAAATTCTTGGCGCAACTCATTTGGCCGCACAAATTTTTGCGGGTCATGTGTGCCAGCTGGCACCAAACGGACGACATATTCCAGGGCAAATTTTGCCAATAATAAAGCTGGCAAGCTACGGTTGATTGTGGTCACGATCACCACGCCTTTTGGGTCTAGCATGCGGGCAATCGCGCGGATAAACAAGCCACGGTCTGCAACATGCTCAATCACTTCAGAGGCGTAAATAACGTCAAAAGTTGCGCCGGTGCTGGCAAGTTCTTCGGCCGGGCAACACCGATAATCAATATCCAGACCAACCTGTGTGGCATGCTGGGCGGCGGCGATGGTTGCGGCTTCGGTCACATCAATGCCGGTCACTGTGCCGCCAAGACGTGCCATCGGTTCGGCTAGCAAGCCGCCACCACAACCGATATCTAAAATGCGCAAACCGGCCAGTGGGTGTGATGCGGTGGCGGCCGAACGTGCCGCCCGCGGCCAAAACCGCTCTATATTGGCAAGCATATAATCTATTCTGACCGGTGTGAATGCATGCAATGGGGCCATCGGCCCGCGCGGGTCCCACCATTTGTCAGACAGGGCGGCAAAATTATCAATTTCTCTTTGATCTGTTGTCGTCACCATAGAACTTGCCCCGGCGCGTTGTTATCGCTATTTAGTGCGTGGAATTGACCTAGTGGATGTAACATACAGCAAATGGCACGAATTGTTCAAAAATTTGGTGGGACCTCAGTTGCCGACCTTGATCGTATACGCAATGTCGCCCAGCGCGTGAAAACAGAAGTTGATGCTGGCCATGAAGTGGCGGTGGTGGTGTCTGCCATGTCGGGGACAACCAACCAACTGGTGGAATGGGCAACGACTGTGGGTGCGGTGCATGATGCCCGCGAATATGACGCGATTGTCGCCACCGGTGAACAGGTGACGGTTGGCTTGCTGGCCATTGCCTTGCAAAATCTTGGCGTTGACGCGCGTTCATGGCTTGGATGGCAAGTGCCAATCCATACTGATGATGTGCATGGTGCCGCTCGTATCGATCATATTGACGCGGCCAGCATAGACCAACGCCTTAGCCAAGGGCAGGTGGCGGTCATTGCTGGCTTTCAGGGCATTGGGCCAGATCACCGCATCACCACGCTGGGACGCGGCGGGTCTGATACATCGGCGGTGGCGATGGCGGCGGCACTGAAGGCTGATCGCTGTGATATTTATACAGATGTTGACGGCGTCTATACAACAGACCCACGAATTGCCCCAAAAGCCCGCAAGCTCGACCGAATCACCTTTGAAGAAATGCTGGAAATGGCATCTTCAGGGGCGAAAGTTCTGCAAACACGCTCGGTAGCGATGGCGATGCGGCATAATGTTAACCTTCAGGTCCGGTCAAGCTTTACTGACGCGCCTGGCACTTTCGTTGTGAATGAGGATTCAATCATGGAACAGGAAACCATCAGCGGCATAGCCTATAGCCCGGATGAGGCTAAAATCACCATTGTCGGTTTGCCCGACCGCCCCGGTGTTGCCGCCGCCGTTTTTGGCCAGTTGGCGGATCACCATGTCAATGTCGATATGATTGTGCAAACGGCGTCAAGCACAACAAAGACAACTGACATAAGTTTTTCGGTTGGTCGTCTTGATAATAAAAAAGCCGTTGATATTATTAAGAAAAATCAAGATTCTTTGGAATTTGAAACAGTTGTTGCTGACCCTAATGTTTCGAAAATTTCAGTCGTTGGTACAGCTATGCGGTCACAGCCCGGCGTGGCCAAGACCATGTTTGAAACCTTGGCGGCAAAGGGGGTTAATATTCAGGTGATTTCAACCTCTGAAATTAAAATATCAGTGTTGATTGATGCCGAATATACCGAGCTTGCGGTACGAAGTTTGCATACAGCCTTCGGACTTGACGATGGGTGATATGACGGCGCGGATGGATTATCCATATGCAAAAGATCTGTCGCCACACAGACGATTTGATCTGGCGGCACGCCGTCAAATCACTGAATGACTTGACAAAATGACCAAATAAATTACACCTTTAGGGTAATAGCGTAACATTATTATGAATTTATTTGGGTCGGCATCGGGGGAAGACGCATTTGACACAAAAAATTCTGCCGGGTGTTGGTGAAGGCCAGACCATGAATGATAGCTTCAAGCGAATTGGCAAGCAGTTGCAAGCAGCGCGTAAAGAGCGCGCTTTGCGGTTGGCTGACGTGGCACGTGAGCTTCGTATTTCGGCTGATTATTTGAAATTACTGGAATTAGGTGATTTTGATCAATTGCCCGCCCCAACATATGTATCCGGCTTTTTGCGAAGCTATGGCAAATTTCTTGGTCTGGACGGGGCTGACCTTGCGGGTCGGTTCTATGCGATCAAGGGCGTTGCCTCAGCGAAAATGGATTATAAACTGCCAGTAACAGCTGGTCCGCCGCAACGGTCTGCACCGGCAGTTGCCTCCCTATTTGTGGTGCTGGCGCTTGTTGGCTATGGCGGGTGGTATTGGATCAGCGGCCCCGCAACACCAGATGCTGGTGTAGAAGGTGAATTAGCGGTTGTTGAGATGGATCGTACACAACCCGGGCAGATGGAAAAAAATGCCATTGGGCAGAGGCTTGAAACCGCCACCGATACAACATCTAGCGCGCCGGCTGACAAAGACTCAACGGTTATGATGGCCCAAGACGCGGTGGAAAGCACCGCGCCCATCATCAAAGCCGGAGAAGATATTGCCACTGCCGCTAACACGGCGACGGCTACGGCTGTGAAGCCAACGACGCTGGTATCGGCATCACCCGACATAACGATGCCGGCGAATAATGATGCGGCAGAGCAGAGTGTAACGCCTGATGCGGCAACCCAGCCTGTCACCAAGATCGCTAGTCGTGAAAATCTTGATGATGCGGCGGTGATACCTGGTTTGGACCAGCCGTTAGCGCCGGGCCGCGGCGCCGCAGTGGCGACATCGCGCGATCCAGATCAAGAAGTGACGATTAGGGCGACCGCCTCAAGTTGGGTGGAAATTGTCCGAGGTGATGGCACCGCGGTGCTGAAAAAATTAATGAAAACTGGCGAAACCTACATTGTCGATGATGGCAGTGCGCTTTATCTCAGCACTGGTAACGCCGGCGGGATTGAGCTGGTGACCGCTAATAATGACATCATCACAATCGGCGCGATTGGTGAAATTGTGCGGGATCTACCGCTGGCAAAAAATCGGCTACGCGAACGCTTCTAGCACCATCACTCTTTCCCCCTCCTCTCACCAGACCCTGCATGTGGCTGACCTCGCGCCGCCTAGGTCAATGCTAGAGGTGCGCTATCTGGTTTTTGCTTCAGAAAATTGCCATAGTTGCTGGCACTCTTGTCATGAACAGGGTATATCAGGCGTTGGGGTAACGACAGGCGCGCGCCACGCATCGGATTGCGGTGGCGGTGCCGTGATGAGCAAGGCGCCATCTGTTGCGCAATTGAGGTAATAATTTGTCAAACGCCTATCGGTCTTATCGCACGATTGAACGACGTCGGTGTCGCCAGATAATGGTCGGCGATGTGCCGGTTGGTGGCGACGCGCCTATTTCTGTGCAAACCATGACCAACAGCCTGACCAGCGATGTTGAGGCAACAATGGCGCAGATCAATGCGGCGGCGGCGGCTGGGGCGGATATTGTGCGGGTGTCGTGCCCAGATGAGGACAGCACGAAAGCATTGAAAGTCATTTGTGCCCAAAGCCCGGTGCCGATTGTTGCCGATATACATTTTCATTACCGCCGGGCCATTGAGGCCGCCGAAGCCGGGGCGGCTTGTCTGCGGATTAACCCCGGCAATATTGGCAATGCCTCTCGTGTTCGTGAAGTTGTACAGGCGGCCCGTGACCATGGGTGCTCAATGCGTATTGGTGTCAATGCGGGTTCGCTGGAAAAGCATCTGCTCGAAAAATATGCTGAACCCTGCCCGGAAGCTCTTGTTGAGTCCGCGCTCGAACATGCGCGCCTGTTACAGGAGAATGATTTCCATGAATTTAAAATTTCGGTAAAAGCGTCCGATATATTTTTGGCGGTTGCCGCTTATCAACAGCTTGCTGATGCCATCGATTGTCCGTTGCATATTGGCATTACCGAGGCTGGCGGGTTGCGGTCGGGAACCATTAAATCGGCGATTGGCCTTGGCAATCTTTTATGGGCGGGGATTGGTGATACGGTCCGGGTGTCGCTGTCAGCTGACCCGGTCGAAGAAGTCAAAGCCGGGTATGAAATGCTGAAATCGCTTGGCTTGCGCCGCCGCGGGGTGACGGTGATTTCCTGTCCATCTTGTGCGCGCCAGCAATTTGACGTGATCAAAACGGTGCAAATTATTGAAGACCGTCTTGAACATATTGATGTGCCCATTACCGTGTCGATTATTGGCTGTGTGGTGAATGGCCCGGGCGAGGCACGCGAGACGGATATTGGTTTGACTGGCGGTGGCAAGGGCACGCACCAGATCTATCTTTCAGGCATGGCCGATCACCGGTTATCGAATGGTGATATTGTTGAACATGTTGTTGAACTTGTCGAAACACGTGTGGCGGAAATAAAGGCGGCAAGGGCCGCTGAAGATATCTGTGAAAAGGCGTCGTGAATTATGTCTAAACTGCAGCCTGTTCGGGGCACTGCTGATCTTCTTCCTGATGTGATGGCGCAGCACCGGCTGGTGATTGATACGGCGCGCCTGGCCACGGCACGATATGGCTTTCAGGAAATGGCCACGCCAATTTTTGAATTTTCCGAGGTATTCACCCGTCCGCTTGGCGAGAGCAGTGATATCGTCACCAAAGAAAATTACAGTTTTGCAGACCGCGGTGGTGAACAGCTGACCTTGCGCCCGGAAAATACAGCTGGCGTGGTGCGCGCGATGATTTCCGGCGGGCTGACGCAAAGCCTGCCGCTCAAATATTTTTATGCTGGCCCGATGTTTCGCTATGAACGCCCGCAAAAGGGTCGGATGCGTCAATTTCATCAGGTCGGCATTGAATATCTGGGTCCAAATGATGCGTTGGCAGATGCCGAGGTGATCAGCGCCGGGGCCCGGTTTCTGGCCCAGCTGGGTGTGTTACAGCATTGTGTTTTGCATCTGAACTCGCTTGGTGACGGAGACAGCCGGGCCGCCTATCGTGCGGCGCTGGTGGGATTTTTACAAACACATGAAAGCGCATTGTCAGATGACAGCAAACGGCGACTGGCGGTGAATCCCTTGCGTATATTGGACTCAAAAGATGCCGGGGATCGTGACATCCTGAAAACCGCGCCAAAGTTACAAGATTATCTAAATGCGGAGTCAAAAGCCCATTTTCAAACACTTACCTCAGCGCTTGATGCCGCGGGGGTGACATGGGTCTATGACCCGTTACTGGTCCGCGGTCTTGATTATTATTGTCATACCGCGTTTGAATTTGTGACCGATGCGCTTGGCACCCAAGGCACGGTCCTTGGCGGTGGTCGTTATGATGGTTTGTCTGAAATGCTGGGTGGGCCAGCCGTGGCAGGTGTTGGCTGGGCCGCGGGGGTTGAGCGTCTTGCCATGCTGGCCGGTGATACCGTAGTGGCGGCGCCGAAGGTGGCCATTTTGTCAGCTGATACAGACACTGACACAGCCGCCTTTCGATTGGCAGAAACATTGCGTGATGCTGGTATAGATATTGATTTTCCAACCGCTGGAACGATTGGTAAAAAGCTGAAAAAAGCCGCCCGTTCCGATATCAAGCTGGCGATTATCCTTGGCGGTGATGAAATGGCCAAAAAGACAGTGCAATTGCGTGATCTTACGACTGGCACCCAGTCTGAAATTGCGATGACCGACCTTGCTGATGTGGTTACCGCGGCGTTGTTGGCACCATAGCTAGCCCGGCAACGCATCTTTTCTTGTTCACATATAACCCATAAGGAATTCCGGTATGAGCATCGACTCATCAATGGACAAAGTTTTAGAACGCCGGCAGGAAGTTGAAACCCAGCTGTCTCGATCTGCAGAATTATCCAGCAAGGAACTTGCCGATTTTTCGCGCGAACTATCTGAATTACGGCCTGTTTGTGAGCAGATCGAATTGGTGCGGTCGCTAGAGAGCGAGTTGCAAGACGCAATGACAATGATAGCCGAAGCGGCGGGTGATCAGGAAATGCAGGCCATGGCAGAGGCTGAAGTCGCTCTTCTCAAAGACCGAATTCCCGGGGAAAAGGAACGGTTACAGCTGTTATTACTGCCAAAAGACAAAGATGATTCGCGCAACGCAATTCTTGAGGTGCGTGCGGGGACAGGCGGTGATGAAGCGGCGCTCTTTGGGGCGAATTTATTTAGTATGTATCAGCGGTTTGCCGCCAAAAATGGCTGGCGCTTTGAAGTCATGGAAGTGTCTGAAACAGGCATTGGCGGTTATAAGGAAGCCACGGCGACTATTTCTGGTACGGATGTATTTGCACGCCTTAAATTTGAATCTGGTGTGCATAGGGTACAACGCGTCCCAGAAACCGAGGCTGGTGGCCGCATTCATACCTCTGCCGCGACCGTTGCCGTGCTTCCCGAAGCCGAAGAAGTGGACATTGATGTTGATGAGAATGATTTGCGGATTGACGTGTTTCGCGCCTCTGGCCCGGGGGGGCAATCGGTGAACACAACCGATTCAGCGGTGCGGATCACCCATATTCCGACCGGCATTGTCGTCAGCCAACAGGATGAAAAATCCCAACATAAGAACCGTGCCAAAGCCATGAAAATTTTGCGGGCGCGGCTGTATGATGCCGAACGTGCGCGGGTCGAGTCTGAACGGGCGGCGGCACGCAAAGGACAGGTGGGATCTGGCGACCGGTCAGAACGGATCCGCACCTATAATTTTCCGCAAGGCCGGGTGACCGATCACCGCATCAATTTGACCTTGTACAAGCTTGACCGGGTGATGGCGGGTGAAGCCCTTGATGAGGTGATTGACGCGCTGGTGTCAGAAGACCAAGCCCAAAGATTGGCTGAGGGAAGCTGATTGCGCCATATATACCAAGCTGAATAGGTGGTCATTGACCATGCAACTTGATCCAGCCAAAACCTATAAAGACATTGAGGCGCGCCATATTTTGCGGCCGCTGTCAGCGGTCTTGCAACAGGCAGGGATTGCCAGTGCTACCAGTGACGCGCGGTGCATGTTAGGGCTGGTGCTTGGGCGTGATGACCCGGTTCTGCCCCATGAAATAATCGGCATCTGGCGCCCAGACCATCACCGCCAGCTAGAGGCGTATTGTCAGCGGCGCCGGGCTGGTGAACCAATTAGCCGCATGCGGGGCTGGCGCGAATTCTGGTCGATGCGGTTTGATGTCTCGCCAGCAACGCTTGACCCCCGCCCCGACTCAGAAACCCTTGTTGCGGCCGCCACCAGATGGGCGCGTCATCACCGGCCGGCGGCGCGCATGCTTGACCTTGGCACCGGCACTGGCTGTTTGTTGCTGGCCTGTCTGGCAGAACTGCCGCACGCTAGCGGTATCGGCATTGATATCAGTGCAGACGCTGTCAAGGTGGCGGCGGCCAATGCAGCCCGACATGGGCTTGGCGGGCGTGTGCAGTTTTGCCACGCTGATTTTGCGGCGGATCTGGCCATGCATGGCCAGTTTGATCTGATTTTGTCAAATCCGCCCTATATCCCATCATCCGATATCGACATGCTTGATGCGGATGTGCGACATTTCGACCCATTAGCGGCATTGGATGGGGGGGTGGATGGGCTGGATTGTTGGCGGATCCTATGTCCACAGATGGCGATATTGCTTGCAGATCGGGGGGCGGCCTTTGTGGAAATTGGCGCTGGCCAAGGCAAAGCGGTGGGTATGCTTGGGGCCGCCAGCAAATTGCGTGTGGTTGACTCGTTTGCCGATTTGTCTGGTCAGGAACGCTGTCTGCAATTTCAAAAAGAAATATGAATTGGGTGTATATTTTACTTGAAATTGTCCGGAACAGGTGGGAAGGTGAGCGTGTTTTCCGGCGCTCGTGATTGATCATAGATCCGCCGATGCATTTTCCAAGAGACAATCGAACGTGAGATACGGTGCAAAGCCACCTAAATCGCGCAAGGTAAATGCACAAAACTACAAATTCATTTGTGATGAAAAAGTGTAATCAACCAAGTGGTATCAAACCTTATGAGACAGCCTCAAAATGCTAAACGCGGTCGCGGTCGCGGTCGTCGTGGTAACGGTAATAACCACCATAATCATGTGCCGAACCGGAATACGTCATATGAATCGAATGGACCCGACGTAAAACTGCGCGGTAACGCCCAGCAATTGCATGAAAAATATATGGCCCTTGCGCATGATGCGGCCTCTGCTGGTGAGCGTATTTCTGCCGAGGCTTATACACAATTTGCCGACCATTATTTCCGGCTTCATCAGGCGGCTGTTGGCGTGGCGGAGACCAAACGTCAGCAAGATCTGGCCGCCGCGGCTGTTACAGCCGACGCATCGTCTGGCGAAGCTGCATCTAGTGAGGCTACAACCAGCGCCATATCGTCAGATAACCATGGTGCGGCCGAACCAGCGGTGGGCGATAGCGATGATAGTGTCGCGGCGAAGCCAGCGCGCCGACGGGGCCGGTCAAATGGCAAATCAGCTGATTCGTCTGATAATGCAGATACAGCATCAAAACCATCTGGTGCACCCCTGTCACCAGCACAGCTTGCCGAGGCCGTTCAGGATAAAGCCGTAGCCTCCTAACGGGCATGGCTGGCAGAGCGCGATTAATCAGTCGCCGCTAATTAGTGTGGCTTTATCGCCGCACTGCACGATGCCGGGGGTCATCACCCGGCCAAAAACACCAAGATGACTATGGCCGAAATGTTGCCGCATGGTGGCCAGATGGTCACTTTGTCTTGTGGCCGTCGCCGGGTCGACATTGATCGCCGCACAGCGTTCAACATCATCAATAATCTTGATGACGGCCGTACCCATCTGCAACTGTGCGCCGCCCCATTGATTTTCTGCAAATGCGGTACGGGTGTCCAAGATGATATTCAGCCGAAAGCGCCGGGCATCTATTGGGGTGTGTGTCGCCGCGGCAAATGCCGCCAGTGAGGCGCTGCCACCGATGCTGATCAGAGGCTCTGGCTGGTCGGTATAGGCACCATTGTCAATCTGATGGATGCGGAGCGATTTTGGGTCAGACAGCGCTAGAAAAGTGGCAATAAAATTTTGGCATCTGGTCCGGTGCTCCGGAACGGCAAGGTTGCCTTGAAAGCCATCGGTGCCGGCGCCGTGAATGGTCACCATATCGCCGTCAAGCCGACAGTTAAGCGCGGCCAGTGATTCGGTTTGCATCAATTGCAGAAAATGCGCTTTTTGAAGCCAGACGCCATCGCCAGCCTGTGCCGCTTTCCGGCTACCAGCTGACAGCGCATAACGCCGATCACCCGGCAGGGTGTGGTCAACGCATAGGGCGGTGCGGTCTAGTGAACTGCCGCCAATGCCTTTGATTGGAAATTGCCAGAGCGCTTGAATATGCACGGGGCTAGGGCGTGGTCAAAGCGGGTACAGCGGCGGCAAAGCGTTGCGTGCCACGTGCCAGTACTTCGGCCTCGACCATTTGGACCTGCTTTTTAAAATCATCCAGGTAGACCGGGTCAATCTGTTTGCCGGTTGGCAGGCGGACAGTCATTGGGTTGACCTGACGGTTATTGACAAGAATTTCATAATGCAGATGCGCACCAGTAGACCGGCCAGTTGATCCCACATAGCCGATGATTTCACCTTGCTTGACGCGGCTACCGGCTGTGATGTGCGGGGCAATCCGACTCATATGTGCATAAGCTGTGTCATAAGTGGCATTGTGTTTGATCCGGATATAACGCCCAAAACTGCCTTTCCACCCGGCCTCACGCACCACTCCGGATCCAGCGGCGATGATGGGCGTGCCTTTTGGTGCGGCAAAATCGACACCTTTATGCATAGCGTTAAAGCCATTGACCGGATGTCTGCGTGTGCCAAAGTTGGATGATAGTCTGGCCCCGGTGATGGGGGTTCTTATCAGCGTTCGGGCCGCTGAATTACCATTTTCATCATACCATCCAATGGCGCTGTCAGCGCTGTCATAGCGGAAAAAACCAAGCTGGTCGCCAGATAGCGCAAGGCCAGCATATTGCAGGTCAATGTCAACGACATCACCTGACAGCGCGTCACGGTCAATGGTGTACATCATTTCAAATTTGTCGCCACGTCTGACTTCACGCTGAAAATCGACAGAAAAGCCCAAGACCCGCACATATTCATTAAAGGCGGCTTCATTTACCCCGGCGTCCAGGGCGGCCCGATAGATCGAATCATCGATACTGCCTTGGATAAAGGCGATAAAGGTCTCAATCGGGCGGATGGCATTTATGGCGATCCAGCCGCTGTCTGGGTGCCGTAAAATATAAATATCCATGCCCGGCTTTACCGAAAACCGAAATCCATGTTCGGCAATGGTAAACACCATCCCGATTTGTAGACGGCGCAAGCTGGCTTTGCTGGTGGCTGCCTCAATGGCGGCGGCGGTGTCGGCCGCGCTGTACCCAGCGCGTTTTAGAATCGCCCCAACACCCTCGCCAGCGCGTAATTTATAGATGGATTCGCTGGTGGTATCATAACCGGTTTGCGCTTTGATTGTTTCAGCCAGTGTCAGTGTCGAGAGCGGCAAAATATCATGCAAAGAGGGTTTGGCGTGCGGGAGCGCGATTTCAACCGGCTGTAAATCATAGGCCAGCGCCGGGTCCGGACGCGGTTTTGGCAAGGCTGGCTCTGTCTGAATGACCGGTTGCATGGGTGTATAGGCCACAGTCATAGGCTGCATATCCGCATGGCTGTTTTGCGAATCGAGTGAGAGTGCGCCGCCAATCATCACGATGCTTGCCGCAAATCCAGTAAGCGATCTGATCACTGCGCGAAATTTCATATGTCCGAGATATATCATCTAAATGCAGGTCTCATGTCGCCGCATAGTGGCCTAGGTTTCCGCGAAAATGGCTTAAATGCCAACCCAAGTCAATCTTTTCTGCTATATCAATGCCAGCAATTCTATTTTGAATCAGCATATTAATCGCTTTTCCTAATCGGTTTAGACAAAAACTCTAAGCATAGATTCGCTGTTAGCGAAGCGGTTGCCTGTCAGGCCGGTGTGGTTGCATATTATATGCCAGATGAAAAAATCTGTGTCTGTCGTCGATAAAATCGGATTTGTTGGCTGATTCATCTACCAATTGTCGACTAAAGCTGTTATAACGTCAGTAAATGCAGAAAACATCGCGCGTTTGGTGGCTTAAACCGTACAACCAGCGGATGATCCCAACCCAAAAAACAACAAAAATAGATGTTTTTTGAAAAAAGATAAAAAACTCGCATTTTAGGGGTAGACAGCCTGCGAACACAGGCCTATAACCCGCCTCCGTTGCCCAAACATGGGTAGCAATACTGAACGGCGGCCATCATTTTGGTTGTTCAGGCGCTGTTTGAAAAAGTTGGAAGCATTTTGGAAGAGATTCGCGGGCGGCGGTACGTGATAACGTGTCGTTCTTTGTGATTTATATAAGTCAGCCTGTTGAATTTCATAAACGCTAATTTTGAACAAAAGTTAACGAACATGGATTAAATAGGCGGGCTATGTTCACGAAATTTATTTTCGTTGAACCAGTCTAACCTAAGAGTTTGATCCTGGCTCAGAACGAACGCTGGCGGCATGCCTAACACATGCAAGTCGAACGCTATTTATAGAGTGGCGCACGGGTGAGTAACGCGTGGGAACCTGCCTTTTTCTGCGGGATAACGGTTGGAAACGACCGCTAATACCGCATACGCCCTACGGGGGAAAGGTCCGCCGGAGAAAGAGGGGCCCGCGTCTGATTAGCTAGTTGGTGGGGTAACGGCCTACCAAGGCGACGATCAGTAGCTGGTCTGAGAGGATG